>JBEDND010000141.1:0-3662 GCA_041170785.1 Bacteroidota bacterium
GAAGCGTTCCACGAAACACCATTA
This sequence comes from Bacteroidota bacterium, assembly GCA_041170785.1. Taxonomy (GTDB): domain Bacteria; phylum Bacteroidota; class Bacteroidia; order NS11-12g; family UBA955; genus REEB481. Next base: position 25 of record JBEDND010000141.1, read on the forward strand.
CTCCAGTCGCCATCGTTGAAATCCTCCACAATTTGTGCTGCAGCTGACAAACAACTGATACCGAACCAGGCGATGAGCAGGTGTTTTTTCATGAATAATGAAGTGTGCCAAAAGCTCCACTGATGGTCAATTCAGGTTTTTCAGAGGGCAGAACCTGACCAATGATGCCGGCATCGATGCCAAAGCTGTGGGAGATGCTGATGACCTGATGTGCATATGCTTCCGGCAGATAAATTTCCATGCGATGTCCCATATTGAACACGCGAAACATTTCTTTCCACGGCGTTCCGCTTTCCTGATGAATTAAATGAAACAGCGGGGGAATCGGCAACAATTGGTCTTTAACCACATGACCTTCTTTCAGGAAATGCAGGATTTTGGTTTGACCGCCGCCGCTGCAATGGATGATTCCACCGATGACCGGTGCCAATTCACGCAATATTTCACGCATCACAGGCGCATAGGTTCTGGTGGGTGAAAGCACCAACTTCCCTGCATTTAGGGGCGTTTCGGGTACAGGATCTGTAAGCAGACGTGTTCCACTGTACACCACCTGCTCGGGTGTGCGCGGATCATAACTTTCCGGGAAACGTTCACGGTACACACTGCTGAACACATCATGACGGGCGCTGGTCAGGCCATTGCTTCCCATGCCGCCATTATATTCCTGTTCATAGCTGGCTTTCCCATAGCTTGCCAGGCCAACGATGCACATTCCGGGCCGAATGCCCTGGGTACTGATGATTTGTTTACGGGGAGCCCGTGCCACCAGGGTGCTGTCCACCACAACGGTGCGCACCACATCACCCAAATCGGCCGTTTCTCCACCCGTGGTGTGTATGCCTATCCCGAGGTCGCGCATGTTGGCACAAAATTGTTCGGTTCCTTCAATGATGGCACTGACTACTTCTCCGGGAATCAAGTGCTTGTTGCGCCCAATTGTGCTGCTCAGCAGCATGCCGTCGTAGATGCCTACACAAAGCAAGTCGTCGGTATTCATCACGATGGCATCTTGCGCAATGCCATGCCAAACGGACAGGTCGCCGGTTTCACACCAGTACATGTACGCGAGGGAACTTTTGGTGCCGGCACCATCTGCGTGCACCACGGCACAGTATTCCGGGTCATGTCCTAAAAAATCAGGAATCACCTTACAAAATGCAGCGGGAAACAGGCCTTTGTCAATGCCTGCGATTGCCTTATGTACGTCTTCTTTTTGGGAAGAAACGCCCCTTAACGCGTATTTATCCTGTTCCACAGCTCAAAGGTAATTGACGGTCATAAAAAAAGGAGGCCGAAGCCTCCTTTCCTATGCATTTGTAAGCGTTTATTCTGTGGGTTTTGGTTCCACCGGCTTCTTCACCTTTTTGGGAATCAGCACCAGGGTACCATCTTTCACATAAGATTCAGGTCTGAAATCTTTGAAGGCGCTTTTTCCAAGCGTGGGGAATTCAACCTTGTCAGAGATGGTGATCTTTACCATTTCAAGGGTATAGCCTGCGATTTCTACCTTTTTCAACTCGAATACTTTGCTGGGCAGCTTGGTACCGTCTTTCAACTGAATTTTATCACCTTCCAGGAAGTCTGCTTTGGTGATGAGTTTCTGCTCATACCATGCTTTCACTACATCTTCGGGCACAGCGGTGGTGCGGCCAACCAAATCAAAGTTCCACTTCATGGGTTCTTTGTCGTTCACCATACCGTTGATGTACTTACGGTTCCCTTCTGTAACCACTTTCACGCGGGTAGCATTACTCTCATCAATCACAGGACCGGCAGGAGCCTGAGTGCGAACACTGTCCATAGACTCCGTGCCTTTGTTCCCATTGTTCAAATCGCCGGAAGGCGCTACCTTCACGTTGGGGTCAAAATCTGTACTTGTGAATTTGATGGTGGTGCGACGGTTCTGTTGATGCTGGAATTCGTCACAAGGAACGTACCTCACACCATTCATCACCCTGATTTCAGAGGGCTTATATTCTTCGTAGCGGGAAACGAAACTTCCGTTGATTTCTTCAACAATCAGTTTACGTGTAGAATCGATACCCAACTTGGCATCGCGACCGCGGTAGCGGGTCATACCTGTAACAGCACTTCCTTCACATTTACAATCGTTCATCAATTCCGTTTCACCATAACCTTTAAACACCATACGGCGCTCGTCAATACCTTTCTTTACCAGGTAGGCCACGGCGCTGTCGGCACGGCGGTTAGACAGATTTACGTTGTACTCTGCAGTTGCGCGGCAATCCGTATGAGAACCAAGCTCAATGGTGAGTTTGGGGTATTTTTTCATCACGTTTTCTGAGAACTCATCCAATACGCGCTGTGCATCCGGACGGATGTTTGCTTTATCAAGGTCGTAGTAAATGGGAAGTACGATGATGGTGGTGAGCGGATTGCGCAAACAGAAATCCTGTTTGAGGTCGGCGCTGCGTTTCAGTCCACGGGTTGTTTTCTGAATGGGCCTGCCTGATTCAAAGTAGTATTTCTCGGGGAATACGGCCTGCACTTCATAGGATGTTTGCACTTTCAGATCCACCTTGTAATAACCCATTTCATCGGTTTTGATACGCAACTTGCTGGTATCGCGGTCGTTGATAATTACCACGGTTGCACCGCGCAGTGGCAATTTGGTTTCGCAGTCTGTAACAATGCCACTCAGGGTAAACACCAAAGGTTCAACGGTAAACTCGTAAATGTTGTCATCGCTCTTTTTACCGCCTTCACTTCTGTTGGAACTAAAGAAGCCATGGGTGGCTTTCTTCTCATCGAAGGTGATCCCAAAATCATCTCCTCCACTGTTGATGGGTTCTTTTAGGTTTTCTACTTCTTCCCATGCCACAACGCTTTCGGTAGGTTTGGCGCGGAAAATATCCAGACCACCCATGCCGGGCAAACCGTTGGAACTGAACAGCAGCTCATTTTCGTGCTTGTTCCAGTAGGGATACATTTCGTTGGATTCGGTATTGATTTGTGAACCGAGGTTGGTAGGTTCACTCCATGTTTTTCCTCGCTTGGTATAATCGCTGACCCAAATATCGTAGCCGCCAAACCCGCCGGGACGATCGCTGGCGAAGTACATTTTATTTCCATCATCAGTGAGCCCCGGGTGGCCGTAGTTGAAGCTGTCTGCACAGAACGGCATGAGCACGGGTTCACCCCACCCATCACCAACCTTCTGAACAGAGTAAATTTTACATTGGCGTTCTTTACCGCTCGCCCCGTTGCACTGTGTGAAGTACATGGTTTGAAAATTGGTATTGAAGTTTACCACACCGTCATTGAATTTGGTATTGGCGCCATTGATGAGCACTGGCTTATTCCATTTTGCTTTGTCCTTTTTACCTTTCAGTTCCAGCATCCAGATGTCTGTGTACCAATCGCCGGTCCAGCCATACATGCGTTTGGAAATACCCCCTTCACGATCTGAAGTGATGTACATCAGGTTGTCATTTTTAGAAGCAATCATCGGAGCGTAATCGCTCTGACGGGTATTGGCAATTTTGAATTCAGAAACCTTGAAACGGGATGAATCGGGCGTCCAGCGGAGCGCCAGTTCGCAGCCAATTTTCTTCCTCAGGGCCATAGAATCCCCTGGCACTTCCTGCAGGTATTTGTCGAACATATCCATGGCC
>JBEDND010000142.1:0-2714 GCA_041170785.1 Bacteroidota bacterium
ATACTAAAAAATAAAACTCCGAAAGCATGAACTCCGGTTTGAATCATATCATAAGAAAAATAATGCTGAGCATGCTGTTGTTCCTGGGATTTGGCAGTATGCTGAAAGCCTCTGACGCAGCGCAAATGCTACGTGCCAATGGCAAGAATAATGCTGTCATCGCGGTCTTGGCGATCATTTTCACCGGGCTCATCATTTGGTTGGTTCGCCTGGATCGGAAAGTGAGCCGCATGGAACAAGAACAGAAAAAATCCGGAACACCGTCATGAAACTTGTACATATTCTGGGCATCATTTTCATTGGCATCGCGCTGGCCTTTGTAGTGAGTCTGTACGGCAATCCCACAAAATATGTATCCTTTCCGGAGGCGGCTAAATACGCCGCTGAAAACCCCGATAAGGAATACCACGTGGTGGCACGATTGGATAAAAAGCGCGATTTGGAATACAATCCCAGGCAAAATCCAAACTACTGTGCATTCTACGCCATTGATTCGTTAGATAATCCGGCAAAAGTGGTGTACCGCAATGCGAAACCTCAGGACATAGAACGCACTGAAAAAATTGTATTGATTGGGAAATGGACTCAAGATCACTTTGAGGCTACTTCCATCCTGAGTAAGTGTCCGAGTAAATATAACGAAGAACTGAGCAAGGAGCAGCTTTCACGCTGATGAACGAACCCGAAATTGCTTTTAATGGCGAGCACCTGTGGATTGGCAATCTGGGCCATGCCCTGGTGGTTCTAGCATTCTGTACCGCCTTGTTCGGGGCCATCTTTTACTGGCTGTCTGTAGAAAAAAATGATGCGTCGTTGCGGAAAGCAGGCCGATGGATGTTCCTCGTTCATGCCGGATCCGTATTGGGCGTTTTTGTTTCCCTGTTTATCATCATTCAGAATCATTACTACGAATACCAATACGCCTGGCAACACAGCAGCAATACGCTGCCATTGAAATACATGATTTCCTGCTTTTGGGAAGGGCAGGAGGGCAGTTTCCTACTCTGGATGTTTTGGCATGCACTCATCGGGGTTGTTTTGGTGTTCACCGCCAAATCATGGGAAAGTCCGGCGATGGCCATCATGTCTTTGGTACAGGTAGCCTTGTCAACCATGCTTTTGGGCATAGGCGATGCTCCGTTTAACATTGGCAGCAGCCCATTTGAGCTTACCCGGGTAGTAAGTCCGGATCTGCTTCAGGTTCCGGTATTGCAAACTTTGGGCAAGGCTAATTACCTGCAAATTTTGAAAGACGGAAACGGGTTGAATCCGCTGTTGCAGAATTATTGGATGGTGATTCATCCGCCTACTTTATTTTTCGGTTTTGCAACAGCCATCGTTCCGTTTGCTTATGCCATGGCCGGTATTTGGACAGGCAGGCTCCGTCAGTGGCTTACACCCGCACTGATTTGGGGATTGATTTGCAGCGGTGTGTTGGGAACGGGAATCATCATGGGTGGTTTCTGGGCGTATGAATCGCTTTCTTTTGGGGGATATTGGGCCTGGGATCCGGTAGAAAATGCCTCCCTGATGCCGTGGTTGTTGCTCATTGCGGCAGTACACTTGATTCTTGTGGCACGTGCTACCGGCAAACATTTGATCACGGCGATGCTGTTGGTGAGTATTTCCTTCTTCCTGGTACTTTATGCCACTTTTCTTACCCGCAGCGGGATTCTTGGTGACGCCAGCGTACACAGTTTTACCGATTTAGGCATGAGCGGACAGCTGTTGCTGTTCCTGTTTATGTTCATATTTATATCCATACTGTTCAGTACACCTGCGGGTGTGCAACGTCAATGGTTGGGCGTAGCATTTATTGCACTGATCATGATCAATTTGGTGCCTGCCGTTTTGGAAGCCGGTGGACATAAAACCCACGCCAACGTGGTGCTCGGTATCCGCATACTTGACATGCTGGCGTTTGTGGGTGGTATGGTGTTTTTTGTGCGGAATCTGACCCTGCAATTGAAGCCTGAGAAAGAGGAAGAACAGTTGTTCAGCAGAGAACTCTGGATGCTGGCTGGAAGTTTGGCCATCGTATTGAGTCTGCTGCAGGTATTCCTGAGCACCAGCAATCCCGTTTGGAATAAATTATTCGGCTTGAATCTGGGCACGCTGAAAGAAGCAGATTACAACCAGGTTCAGTTGTGGCTGGCCATGCCCATCCTGCTGTTCATTGGAGCTACGCAATTCCTGGCCTACCGCAAATCCGACAAGCATAAACTGGGTCGCGACTTGCTGTTGGGCGCATCAATTGCACTTGCCCTTACAGTAGCGGTGAATTTTTCATTCCGAATCATCAGCTTTAAATACCTGCTGTTCTTGTTTTTGGGCGTCTATGCCGTAGTTTCCAATGTGTTGTACCTGTACCGCCAGAAGCATAAAATCAAATTGGGTGGCGCTTCGATTGCGCATGCCGGTTTCGGTATATTGATGGTGGGCGTGCTCATCTCTTCCGTAAATAAACAGGTATTAAGCGCTGTTCCGGCAGATCCAACAGGTAAAACGCCAACCTTGGCAGAAAACATCACGTTGTATAAAGAACGAACGGCAACGATGCGTCCCTATGAAGTGGAGTTTAAAGGCTTCAGACAAGATGGCCTGAACAAGTATTTTCAAATCCACTTCACCAAAAGGAATCCCAAAGATTCAAGCATCGCCGACAGCTTCTCTTTGTATCCATTGGCGCAGAATAATCCGAAAATGGGATTGCT
>JBEDND010000143.1:0-15248 GCA_041170785.1 Bacteroidota bacterium
TTACCGGTCAGGGCCCTGATTTTTTGTTCATCAAATTTCAGCAGAAGTACACGTCGAACCTGAATATCCAGGCCAGTCAGCTGCTTTACGACGGCACGTATTTATTGGGATTACAGGCAGCCAAATCTTTCGTGGAAATCAGCCGTTTGTTGGAATCAAAAAGCGAGTACGATTTAAGCTTTGCCGTTGCAAAATCTTATGCCCTCTGCCTGAACACTTCCAGAAACCTGGAACTTTTGGACCAAAACATGGCCACCCTGAAAAAAACCCTTGAGGAAGTGCGTGAGATTTATCAAGCCGGATTTGCCGAAAAACTGGATGTGGACAGGCTGAGTCTGAGCCTCGCTTCGCTGGGTGTGCAACGGGACAAACTGCTGGCGGGCGTGGAAATGACCCAAAACGTGTTGAAACTGACCATCGGACTGCATCCGGCACAGCCATTGATGCTGACAGATAACCTTGAAGACCTGAGCAAAGAACTTCATGTGGTTCTGCCCACGGAACAAGTTGCGGGTATTCCCAAACCAAACAATAGGATTGAATACCAACTGTTGCAGCAAAACCTGAAAATGAATGCCTTTGATGAAAAGCGCTACAAAGTTGGATATACGCCAACCCTGGTTGGCTTTATGGCATATCAGCGCACCACCAACCGCTCTGAGTTTAACTTTCTTGAAGGCAATCTCCCCATCAACAACACTTGGGTTCCGGCAACACTTTGGGGACTGAACCTAAACATTCCCATTTTCGACGGCTTCCGTAAACAAAGCCAGATCCAACAGGTGCGCATCAACAGGGAGAAAACACTGAACGATCTGGTGAGCTTTGAACATGCAGCGGGGATGGAATACCTCAATGCGCGACAGGCCTACCTAAGCAGCCTGAAAGCCCTGGAGCTGCAAGCGCAAAACAGCGTGCTGGCGGAAACTATTTACAACAACGTAAACACCAAATTTAAAGAGGGTGTGGGCAGCACCATTGAAATCCTGTCTGCCGAGAATGAATTAAAAAGTGCCCGGGTAAATTACCTCGGGGCCTTGTACGACCTCAGCATTGCCATCTTGGACCTTAAAAAAGCCCTTGGCGAAACCATCACTCCATAAGACCATCATCAAATGAAAAACCGCAATACGATCATCCTCTCTATCCTGACCCTTGCCGTTGGTGCATGTGGTGGCAAAAAAGCCGGAAGCCTGGAAGAGAAAAAAGGGGAATTGGCCTCGATCAGGAAAGAAATTTCCAGCCTTCAGGAGCGTGCCCGCACGCTGGAAACAGAAATTGCTAAACTGGACACCACAGCCGCCGATGGAAAACTGAAACTTGTTGAAGTACTCGATGTGACACCGGAATTATTCCAAGGATATGTGGAAGTTCAGGGAACGGTTGATGCTGAACAAAGTACCATCGCCACAGCGCAGATGCCCGGCGTAATCACCCGAGTGGCTGCATCTGTTGGACAGCAGGTAAGCGCTGGTCAGGTTTTGGCAGAAATAGACAACACTTTGATGAAACAACAGGTTGCACAGGCACAACAACAACTGGACTTCCTCACAACCCTGTACCTCAAACAAAAAAGCCTGTGGGAAAAAGGCATAGGAACAGAAGTGCAATACCTGTCAGCGAAGAACCAAAAGGAAGCCATGGAAAAAAACCTGGCTGCGGCTAAAGAACAGCTGAACATGACCTTCATCAAATCGCAAATCAGCGGAACCATTGAATCTGTGGATGTAAAAATTGGTCAAACGGCCGCTCCCGGCATGCCGCTGTTTCGCGTAGTGAACATGAGCGGTGTGAAAGTGGTGAGTGCCATTGCTGAAACATATGTTTCCAAAATCAACAAAGGCGATGCTGTGAAGATTCACTTCCCCGACCTTAAAAAAGATAAAGTAGGATTTGTCTCTTTTGTGAGCCGTGTAATTGATCCCATGAACCGCTCCTTCCGTTGTGAGGCCAAACTGACGGATGTTGCCGACCTCAGGCCAAACATGCTTGCCGTGGTAAAAGTTACCGATTACGAAAAGAAGAACGCCATTGCTGTTCCGGTAAACGTGATTCAGAACACCGGCAGTGGCGCTGAACTTTTTGTGATAGAAAACCAAAAAGGCAATCAATGGACTGCAAAGCACCGCAGCGTAAAAATTGGCCGCAATTCCGGGGAAAAGGTGGAAATACTGGAAGGTTTGAAGGCCGGTGACCGAATCATTACCAACGGCTTCCAGGGCTTGTCTGATGGCCAGTTAGTGCAGATTATCGAATGAGGTCCACACAACCATGAATCAGAAATTCAAAGAATTCAAACCCACTAGCTGGTCAATCGATAACAAGACCAGCATTTTCGTGGTGACCCTGATTGTTACCCTTACCGGTATCATCAGTTACATTGGCTTGCCCAAGGAGAAATTCCCGGATATCGTTATTCCCACCATCTATGTGCAAACCATTTATCCGGGTTCCGCGCCAAAAGACATAGAAAACCTGATTACCAAACCCATTGAAAAGAAAATCAAAGGCATCAATGGATTGAAAAAACTGACCAGTCAGAGCGTGCAGGATTTCAGCATCATCGTGGCTGAATTTCAAACGGATGTGGCGGTAGATCAGGCCAAACAAAAAGTTAAAGATGAAGTAGACAAGGCCAGAAGCGAACTTCCATCGGATCTGAAGCAGGAACCTACGGTACAGGAAATCAACTTCGCCGATTTACCCATCCTGAATATCAACATTGCCGGAGATTTTGAGCTGAATAAACTCAAAGAATACGCTGAACAGGCCAAAGACCGTATTGAAAGCCTGAAAGAGATCACCCGTGTGGACATCATCGGTGCCCTGGAACGCGAAATTCAGGTGAATCTGGACCTCTACAAAATGGAGGCCGCAGGCATCGGCATGGACGACGCCATTCGCGCCATCCAGTACGAAAACGTGCGCATCGCAGGTGGCAACATCGACGTAGCCAACATGAAACGAAGCCTGAGCGTGGTTGGAGAATTTAAAAATCCCGCCGACGTTCAAAACATCATCATCAGGGCACAATCCGGTGCAACCGTGTACCTCAGAGACATTGCAGATGTGGCCGATGGTTTTAAAGAGAAAGAAAGTTATGCGCGTTTGGGCGGAAAAAACGTAATCACCCTGAACGTCATCAAAAGAGCCGGGGAAAACCTGATTGATGCCAGCGATAAATGCCGAGACATCATGACAGAACTTGGCGAAACCACTTATCCCAAAAACCTGAGTGTGGTGCTTACAGGTGATCAGAGCACGCAAACAAGGGTTACCCTGCATGACCTCATCAACACCATCATCATTGGCTTCATTCTGGTAACCATCATTCTGATGTTCTTCATGGGTGCCACCAATGCCATTTTCGTTGGACTATCCGTTCCATTGAGTATGTTCCTCGCCTTCATGGTGATGCCGGCCTTGGGCTTCAGCCTCAACATGATTGTTTTGTTCAGCTTCTTGCTGGCACTTGGCATTGTAGTGGACGACGCCATTGTGGTGATTGAAAATACCCACCGCATTTTCGCAAACGGCAAGATGCCCATTGTGGAAGCCGCCAAGAAAGCCGCAGGAGAAGTGTTCTTGCCCGTATTCAGCGGAACCATGACCACGCTTGCGCCTTTTGTGCCCTTGGCTTTCTGGCAAGGAATCATTGGAAAGTTCATGTATTTTCTTCCGGTTACCCTCATCATTACCCTGTTGGCCTCACTGTTGGTAGCGTACATCATCAATCCGGTTTTTGCGGTACAGTTCATGAAGCCACATCATGCCGATGGAAATAAAGCGGGCAGAAAACGTATGTTCAAAAATGTGAGCATATTGGCCATTGGTGCAGCCGTAATTGCCTACGCCAGTGGGGCAGCAAATGGCTTTTGGGGCACCAGCGGTTTTGGTGTAGGCAACTTTATTTTGTTGATGTACGGCATTTTTGCGCTCCATCACTTCTGGCTGGAACGTGTCATTCGCAACTTTCAGGAGCGCTCTTGGCCCAATTTTCAGCATAAGTTCAAAATGCTGCTGATGTGGTGCCTCAAGGGCAGCCGCCCCATTTGGCTGCTGGTATTTACCATTGGTTTGTTCTTTTTCTCTATAGTACTCACCGCCATCAGAAAGCCCAATGTACTCTTCTTCCCTGTTTCGGAACCCAACTTCGTGTATGTGTACCTGAATGTTCCGGTTGGAAGCACTCCTGCCTATACCGACAGCATCACCAAAATTGTGGAAAATCGGGTGTATCGCACCTTGGGAACTAATAACCCGATTGTAGAAAGTGTTATCAGCAACGTTGCCGTGGGGGCCAATGACCCTCAAGGTGGTGACCGCACCGTGGCCTCAAACCGGGCAAAGGTGACCATTGCCTTTGTTGAGTTCAGTAAACGCAATGGCGAAAGCACTTCCAAATACCTGGAAAAAATCCGTAACTCGCTGAAAGGAATCGCCGGTACTGAAATTTCGGTAGAACAGGAACGTGCAGGACCGCCTACAGGAAAACCCATCAACATAGAAATTAGAGGTGATGCATTTGAAGAACTGGTGCGCACCGCAGGAGGTCTTAAGCGCTTTATCGAGGATAAGAAAATTGCCGGTATTGAAGAATTGAAATCAGATTTCGTTTCCAGTAAGCCGGAAATTGTGGTGAATATCGACCGCGAACGTGCAAACCGTCAGGGCATCAGCACCGGCCAGATTGGAATGGCATTGCGCAACAGCATCTACGGCGCCGAGGCCAGCAAATTCCGCGACAACAATGACGATTATCCAATTCAGGTTCGCATTAAAGCAGACCAGCGAAACGACATAAATGCCCTGATGAATATGAAAATTGGCTACCGCGACATGAACATGGGCGGCGTGTTTCGTCAGGTTCCTTTGTCGGCAGTAGCGGATGTATCTTACACCAATACATTTGGCGGCATCAACCGAATCAACCAAAAAAGGGTGATTGTTTTAGGGTCTAACCTGTTGAACGGTTACAGCCCCAATGAAGTCATTCCACAAATTCAGCAGGCCGTGAAAGAGTTCAGCGTTCCTTCCGGCATTGAAGTAGCCTTAACAGGTGAACAAGAGCAACAAGCCGAAACGCAGTCGTTTCTGGGCAAAGCCATGGGAATTTCGCTGGCCATCATCCTCCTGATTCTGGTGACCCAGTTTAACAGCATCAGCAAACCCATCCTTATCCTCTCGGAAATCATCTTCTCCATTATTGGCGTATTGTTAGGCTTGAGCATCTTCAACATGAGCATTTCCATTGTGATGACCGGTGTGGGCATTGTTGCACTTGCTGGAATAGTGGTGCGTAACGGCATCTTGCTGGTGGAATTCACTGAATTGCTGCGCAGTCATGGTGTACCGCTCAAGGACGCCATCATTGAGGCCGGCCGCACCCGAATGACTCCGGTGCTGCTTACGGCTTCGGCAACCATCCTCGGTTTGATTCCGCTGGCTGTGGGTTTGAACATTGATTTTGCCAAACTGTTTACCGAACTGAATCCGCATATTTTCATGGGCGGCGACAGTGTTGCCTTCTGGGGTCCGTTGAGCTGGACGATGATTTTCGGCCTCAGCTTTGCTACCTTCCTCACGCTGATTCTTGTTCCTGCGATGTACTTATTGAATGAACGCATGAAGCAAAAGGTATTTGGATGGTTCGGGAAAACTTATGACCCGGATGCCGGTACACAACCGGATGCGCTCAGCAAGTTGGATATTTAAACCCTAACATCAATAATCAAAAGAGGAGCGAATGCTCCTCTTTTGATTATTGCCGGTGCCTGCGTTATTTTGAATCATGTTTCTAGACAACTGGCTGCTTGGAATTATTGCATTATTCCTGGGCATCAACATATTTACTGCCATCAAAATGCGCAGTGCCACTGAACTGCTCAGCACCGAGCAGAAAGCCCAATTGTTCAAACTCTTTGGCAGTATGCGTATTTACACCTTGTTACTCCTGAGTGCCGTGATAGCAGCTTTCCTCTACCTGTCACAAAAAGGAGCACAAAATCAAATAGTCATTACACTGGTATATTTCATTGCCTTGATCAGCATCACCTTGGGCATCGTATTGGTGAGTGTGCGTAAACTGAAGCAACATGGTTATCCTGCAGCATACATTAAAACCTATTTCATGGTGAATGCGCTGCGCAATTTAGGTTTGCTCGCCATGCTGGCGTACATACTTTTGATGGGAAATACCAACTTTTAAGCACTTGAATTCTCGGTGCGTTTGCTGATGAAGCAATAAATGTTTCTTTTATTTGCGCTTAGCGCATCAAGTTGAGGAAAGGAAGGATCTTAGGGATTGTATTTGCCGTAGTCTTTTTTTCGGCATGTATGAAGGATTCGGTGGATCAATTAAGGTCACTGAAGGGCGCTTCATGGAACGGAACCTATGCCGTCCCATTAATCAATGCAGTGTTGGCACCGGAAGATGCGCTGAAATTTACCGATGAATTCAGCAATATTGCCGCCTACCCTGATGGACAGATGTATGTGGCCTATGAACGAAAATCATTTTCCATCAAAGGACAAGATTACTACAAACCATCATCTATAAACAATTCCTTCAAATACCAGCTAAACAGTGCCGAACAACAATTGCTGGAAGGCGGATCTGTGGTGATGGAACGCGATCAAATCATCGACTGGTATCAGGGTGGTGCCACTATTGACTCCATTCAGTTCAAATCCGGCAAGTTGCGGGTGGAGGTAGAGAATTACATCCAGCACCAATTATCCATTACCATACTTATTTTAGGTACGAAACCGGAAGGACTGCTGAGTAAAACCGTAGAAATTCCATGGAAAGGACCGGGAACCAAGGGCGGATTGGATATCAACCTGGCCGGTTTGCTTGCCGACTTAACACGCGGACCGAAGGGCAACAATCAGTTTAGGGTGCGTATCCGGGCGGTGTTCAACAATACGAATGGCGGTGCCATCAATGGAACCGACCCATTAAACCTAAATATCATTGCCAATGATTTCTCCTGGGTGCGCGCCCATGGTGTGTTTGCAGAAAAGAATATTCTTGCCAAAACCGAAGACCTGAGGCTGGGCTTGCTCTCCTCCGATTTTCTTTCTCGCGGAACCAAATTCAAAGACGCGCGCTTAAAGCTGAAATGGCAAAACACCTATGCCCTTCCATTGCAATTAAATGTAAACAGCCTTGGTTTTATTTTTGGGGATGGAAGCAGAAAGCTGATTACCGGATTTGCCCCTAGTTATCAGGTTCCCGCAGCAACCGTAAGCAATCAAACCCTGTCTGCGCACACAGACTCAATATATCTGAATGCCGGAAACTCGAATGTTTCAAACCTGGTTGATGCGCAGCCTCATTACCTTTTTTGGAACGAAGCCATTCTGGTTAAATCCGGTGGCAGCAGCCGTCAAACCATTTGGGCAGAAAGCGTTTGTACATTCAGCGTTGCTCTGGAATTGCCATTATACGTCGCCTCCGATGAAATGACGCTCACCGGTTCCACAGATATTAAACAGGAATGGAAGGCAGAAGTTGCCAAGGCCAATTGGATCAATCTGCGCTTTCAAATCAAAAACCAGATTCCGCTATCGCTTCAGCTTCAGGCCTACCTGCTTGATGCTCAAAACAACATTCTTGATTCCTTGATAAAGCCCAGCCAGGAACTCTTCCCTTCTGCATATACAGATTCACTGGGGAATGTGGTACAGGACAGGGAACAAATTCTGGATGTACGGCTGGATCAGGAAGGTTTGCAACGATTTCTGCAAGCACAGAGCATCCACCTGAAGGCTGTAACAAATACTGGAAACTATTTAGGAAAACCTTTGGGATTGAGTAAAATTATTCAAGGGCAACAGCTGTTCATCAAAATTGGTATTCAATCCAGTTTAAACCTGCATTGGAAGTTTTAAATGAATATGAATTGCCGGCTGCTGATTTCCTTGAGTATATTGTTTTGTTTACTCACCCAAATCAAAGCTCAGGAAGCATTCGGCCTGTATCATGCTACTCAGGTACCTCAACAAAACTTGTTAAATCCGGCAACACGGAATAAGGCCGGCTCTGTTTTAGGCATACCCGCAATAAGCGCTACGGAATTCATTTATTACAACAGCAGCTTTACCCTGCGCGATTTGTTGGGCACCGTGGATCGGCAGCCAGATTCCGCCATCCTTAACCTGAATAAGGTGGTTGATTTACTTCAAAACAGGAACCTGATTACTGCCAAATTAAACCAGCAATGGCTTTATGCTTCGATCAGAAAAGGCCCGAATCAGTTTACATTCCATGTGGGTGAACGCGCCCTTTCCAGGTTGAAATATCCGAAAGACTTATTCGACCTGATCATTAATGGAAATGGCGCAGACAAACTCGGTTCTACCATTAACCTGAAAAGTTCATTTAGTGTTTTGCACTATCGAGAGTATGGAATAGGATATAGGCGTGAGGTGAATGATGAGTTATCTTTGGGTGCAAGGATTAAGTTCCTGAAAGGATTCTCCATCATTGACGCGTCCCGATTGCAATTGAATCTGAATACCAATTCAGACCTATATAGCTGGACTGCTACCTCAAACATCAATATTCGTGCGGCAAGTACTGCATTCTCAGCTACCGAATCAAATACACAAATCGAGGCTGCTGACTTGTTCAGAAATTCAACGAATCCTGGAATGGCACTTGATATCGGTATCGTTTGGCAAGAACACCCCAGGGTAACCCTTTCGGCATCTTTACTCGACTTCGGTTTTATCAATTGGAAAACCAATGCCGTTCGCTTGAAAAGCACGAAACCCAACGCCCCTTTCAGCTTTGAAGGACTTCCAATTTCTTCTACCGAAGACGACTTCAACGATTACTTATTGAAAATCAGGGACAGCATCAACCTGGGCCTGGGCCTGGACACCATCAATGCGAGTTTCAACAAAGCCCTGGCGGCGCAGTTCCTCGGAGGAGTTCAGTACCAGATTCATGAACGTTTTGCCATAAATGGACTGTTTTATTGTGATATCATGAATCAGTCGGTCAACCCCGCCGTTCACGCAGGCATCAGATGGCAACCGGTATATTGGCTCTACTTAACGGCACACAATACCTCATTCCACAAGACATGGATCAACCCCGGATTTGGCACCACTGTTCAAGTCGGAAAGTTGCAATGGTACGCCTCGACAGAGCAAATCCTTGGACTGATGATGCCTGACCAATACCGGAACTTCACATTTCGCTGTGGGGTAAACGTCTTAATTCACAAGGATGAGCTCAGTTTGAAACGCATCAAAGACTCTGAACAACTGAATCTGATGAATGGTGTTCAGGAAATGGAACAATGGGGCCGTTGATAGATGCCCTGCATCACTGAGTATCGTATGCCCAGCGGATATACAGGCTTCCCCAGGTGAAACCACCTCCAAAGGCAGCTAAAATCAAATTATCACCTTTTTTCAATTGACGTTCATAATCCCACATCAACAGCGGAAGCGTTGCGGATGTGGTATTTCCATAACGTTCAATATTCATGAGCACTTTTTCTTCAGGAAGGCCCATGATTTCGGCGGTATAATCAATGATTCGTTTATTGGCCTGATGTGGAACAAGCCATTGCACATCGTCGGCGGTCAGGCCATTGCGATCCATGATGCGTTTGGAAACATCGGCCATGTTAGAAGTAGCAAACTTGAATACGGTTTTACCTTCCTGATAAACGAAATGTTCCCTGGCATCTATGGTTTCATGCGTAGGCGGCTTCAAACTTCCTCCGGCTTTTTGGTGCAGAAATTCTGCACCGATACCATCACTGCGCAAGATGGCATCCATGATGCCATGCTCCCCCTCCATTGGTTCCAGCAGCACACATCCGGCACCATCGCCAAAAATGATGCATGTGTTGCGGTCTGTATAATCTGTAATGGCACTCATCTTATCGGCACCCACAACAACAACACGCTGATGTGTACCACTTTGGATGAACTGCGCACCTACCTGTAAACCGTATAAAAAACCGGAGCAAGCGGCGGCCAGGTCAAAACCCCAGGGCTTGTTGGTTCCCAATTTATGCGTAACCAGATTAGCAGTAGCCGGAAAGATTAAATCCGGAGTTACACTGCAAACAATCAGCAGATCAATGTCGTCCGGTGTAATTCCTCTTTTGTCAAGCATTTCCCGGACGGCAAAAACCGCCATGTCGCTGGTGGCTTTCCCGGGTTCTTTCAGAATTCTTCGTTCCCTGATGCCTGTTCTGGTGATGATCCATTCATCTGTGGTATCTACCAGTTTTTCTAAATCTTTATTGCTGAGAATGGTTTCCGGAACGTAGCCCCCTACTGCGGTAATTGCCGCCCTGATTTTATTCATGCGCTGTATTTCCTGAGTTGATTAATTGAAAGGAACTGCGAATATTCCCAACCAAATCTGTTTTAATAATATCCTCACACAGTTCTACCATCTTCACGAAACTATCTGCTTTGGAGATTCCATGACCAATAACCACCGGCTTGTTCACGCCAAGCACCGGTGTACCTCCATAATGACGGAAATTGAACTGGTCCAGATAATCATCTTGTACCCCGCGTTTTGCAAGGCGATAATAAAATCCCTCGCATACCTTTACGATGACGTTTCCGGTAAAACCATCACAAACTATCACGTCTGTTTGCTCGCTGAACAAATCCCTGCCTTCCACATTTCCCACAAAGTGAATTGCTTTGTTTTCTTTAAGAAGTGCGTGCGCGGACAAGGTAAGTGCATTCCCCTTTTCTTCTTCTTCCCCAATGCTCATGAGTCCAACCTTGGGGTTGTCCACCTGGTACACCAGTTGGCTGTATAATGAACCCAGGATGGCGAACTGATTGAGCATTTCCGGTTTACAGTCGGCATTCGCGCCAACATCAAGCATCACGCCGTGTTTGCCTGATTCTTTAGGAACAATTGAAGTGAGGCAAGGTCTTTGCACACCTTCAATAGGCTTCACGGTAAACAAGGCACCTGCGAACATGGCTCCTGTGTTACCGGCACCCATAAACGCATCAATGTTTCCTGCGGCAAGATGCGACAAACCAACTACGATGCTGCTGTCTTTTTTGGCCGTGATGGCTTTAACTGCATGCTCGCCCATGCCAATCACAGACGCACAATGCACCCAGGTTACCCTGGGATCTTCGAAGCCGAATTCACGCCATAAAGGTTCAATTTGGTGTTGGTCACCGAACAACACCAAATGCAGATGAGGATATTTACGTGCAGCATCAGCACAACCTTTGATGGCTTCAAGAGGAGCAAAATCTCCTCCCATGGCATCAATACCAATCCTCATCGGCTGGATTAATCGTTGCGGCCTTTCATCACCTTCACACCGCGGTACGTGCCTGTGAGTGGATTCACTCTGTGAAACAGGGATACGTCTCCGGTAACGGGATCGGCAATCATAGGACGGGTTTCCAATTTGTCGTGTGTACGTCTTTTGTCACGGCGTGTTTTCGAAATTTTTCGCTTCGGGTGTGCCATTTATTTTTTCTCTTTTAGTAGTTCTTTCAACTTTTCCCAACGTGGGTCTCTTTCCGTTTCATCGCCTGTTGCACCGGATAACGCATCCAGTTTATCAAGCATTTCGTTATTGCAGGGCTTCACTGGTAATTCATCGCAATTCTTCACCAGCGGTAATGACAATATGCAGAGGTCATAAAAAAGTGATGCCACGTTGAAGGCAATTTCGTTATGACCAATGAGCAACAGGTCGTCATCTTCTTCTATCAAACCCGGGGTCATGCGCGCACCGAGCACTTGCTGCTTCACCAAAACATTTCTTTCACCTTTCACGGGGAAAGGAAGCGGTTCCAAACAGCGATCGCAGCCTACGGATAAACTGCCATCTATGTGCAGATGCAGCTGATACAGGTGCCCTTTTTTTTCCATAGTGAGGCTTGCCCTGATGTCATCACCACCGGCGGTTTGATAATCGAATTCCTGAAAGAACGTAGAATCCAGATGATATGAATAGTCATAAACGCCGTCTTTGAGCTTGACGAACGCAATTTCAAATTCATCCAACCTGTTTTCGTTTTTCAAAACGAAGCGCGAAAATACGATTTTCCGGAGTATTTACCCAAAATATACCAGAAGCTTAGAAGTCAATACGGAAACGTTCCCGCTTCAGTTCTGCAAAAGGTAAAAAAGTAGCCTTTCCCAAATCGTATTCCTTTCTGTTTCGAACCATGGTCATTGCATCCAGGATGGCCTGAATGAAGGAAGCGGGAGAAGCCAAACCTTTACCGGCTAAATCATATGCAGTACCGTGATCGGGAGAAGTGCGAACCACAGGAAGTCCGGCGGTATAATTCACCCCATCATAAAAAGCTTCTGCCTTGAATGGGATTAATCCTTGGTCGTGATACATGGCAAGGATCACATCGAAATTCCGTTGGTTTCCAGATCCAAAAAAGGCATCCGCAGGATAAGGACCGTACACCAGCATATCCTGAGCCAGGGATTCTTCCACAGCAGGCTTGATGACTTCTGTTTCTTCTTTTCCCAGCAAACCTGAATCGCCTGCATGTGGATTTAATCCCAAAACGGCAATTCGCGGTCTGAGGATTCCAAAATCTCTTTTCAGCGACGCGTGGATCAGCTTGATTTGTGCTATTAGACCTGCTTTATTGATCATGCTGCTTACCTGGGCAATAGGCACATGTTCGGTAGCCAAGGCAACCCTAAGGTCATCGGCAACCAGCATCATGGCATAGTGTTCAACGCCAAAAGCCTTGGCGATAAAACCGGTATGACCCGTAAAGCCCGGCTCATGGGCCGCTACAGTAGCTTTATCTAAAGGTGCGGTTACCATTGCGTCCAATTTACCGGCAACGGCATCAGCAACACAGGCTTTGAGCGAGGCCAAGGCTTCGGCACCAGCATCCAAAGACGGTTTTCCAGGTTCAATTTCAATTTGCTTTTCGCTGCTCACCACCAAATTCAACCGACCTGGTTGTGCTTCTTCTGCTGTTTTCACCAAGGTGTAAAGCGGTGCCTGTATTTCTGAGCCGGCATATAGCTTCTTGTAGAAAACATAACTCCTGGGCGAAGCATACAATATCGGAACGATACGGCGCATGATGGATTCCTGCGCACAGGCCAATTGTATCAATTCCAGCCCAATACCATTTGGATCACCCTGAGTAATCCCGATACGCATGTGTTTATGCTCCATGTTTTATTCTATTTTTTAAGAACGCAAGTACCATGCGCACGCCAACGCCTGTGCCTCCCTTCGTGATGTATCCATTGGGCTGATGTGCGTAGGCGGTTCCTGCAATATCCAGATGCAGCCATGGGTAGTCGGTGAAATTACGCAAAAACATGGCCGCAGTTTGCGCACCTCCTTCTGCTTTTCCCAAATTTTTCAGATCGCTGATGTCGCCTTTCATTTCATCTGCATATTCTTCCCAAAGGGGCAACTCCGCCAAACGCTCATAAACCTGTTCGCCGGCTGCTTTGAGCGAGGCTTTTACCGGTTCAGCGGCATTGCCCATCATGGCACTGCCATAAGTTCCCAAAGCACGCGCGGCTGCACCTGTTAATGTTGCAAAATCAAGGACCAGTTCGGGTTTGTATTTTTGGGCATAGCTCAGCGCATCTGCCAGAATCAAACGGCCTTCTGCATCGGTATTCAGCACTTCCACCGTTAATCCTTTATGCGTATCGATGATGTCGCCGGGACAAATCGCTTCTTCTCCCGGACGATTATCGGTGGCAGGAATCAATCCGATGAGGTGGATGGGTAATTTTAATGCAGCTACAGCCTGAAATACTCCGGCTACCACTGCTGATCCGGCCATATCACATTTCATGTAATCCATGCTTTGTGGTGTTGGTTTCAAACTCAAACCACCCGTATCAAACACAACCCCCTTACCTACCAGTACTATTGGATGCTTGTTTACAATTTTTTCTGGTTTGTACTCCATCACCACAAATACCGGCTCCTGTTGGCTTCCTTTATTCACAGCGAGTAATCCACCAAATTTCTGCGCGCGTATCCGGGCCAAGTTCCAAACATCCACGGAAAAGCCGAATTCATTGCCCATTTCGACAATAGACTGGCCCAGCTGTTTTGCCGTTTGGTGGTTGGATGGAATATTCACCAAATCCCTAGCGGCAAATACGGCTTCCGTGATGCGCTTTAAAGTTGTGGACTGTTCCTTTCCAAACCCATCGGAAACTACTTCCGTAATTTCCGCTTGTGTTTGATTTGGTACATTAGATTTAAATCGATCAAAACGATAGGAAGCAAGAATGAACCCTTCGATAAACGCTTCTGTGTATGCTGCTTTTTTTTGCGTATCCACCAATCGTATAGGCCCGGCTGCCGAGTTTTTGGCTGCAGCATAAACGCCTGCGCCACATTTCCTCAAACGTTCATATTCAGCTGTTTCCTTTTGAATACCGGTGCATTCAAACCAAAAAGTGCTGGTGGCCGTTTGTGTTTGGAAACTGTATTTCTGCGCTTCCAATCGTTCCTGAAGGAGCAGCAGCAGTTCCTCATCAAATCCGGCAATACGGAGGTCTGCAGGTTTTTCATACAACCAAATGACGGCCTTCACCGACATGGAGTTTTCTTTCAGGTCCTTTGCTCCAACCTTCTCTTTCTTATTTTTTTTCGAAACTCCCATAAAAAGACAAGGGCGAAACTAATGCTTCGCCCCTGTAAATAGTTCAGTAAAACTAGGAATTATCCCTGCAGCGCAGCTGCACCACCCACAATTTCAGATATTTCACGGGTGATGGCTGCCTGACGGGCCTGGTTGTAGGCCAATCGGAGGCTGCGCAGCAATTCTCCGGCATTATCTGTTGCTTTGTCCATGGCAACCATTCGCGCTCCATGTTCGGAAGCATGAGAATCAAGGACGGCACGGTAAAGCTGGGTTTTTAAACTTCTCGGGATAAGTTCTTGCAGGATGGCTACTTTTCCGGGTTCGAAGAGGTAATCGTTCTTCTTTTTACCGGAAGATTGATTCATTTCCACAGGAAGGAACACTTCATTGGTAAGAATCTGGGTTGCCGCGTTTTTAAACTGGTTGTACACCAATTCCACACGGTCGTATTTACCGCTCATATAGGCTTCAAGAATCCAGTCGCCGGCTGCAAAAACTGAAGCGGCACTCAGATTGCCAAAGGTTCCCATAAAATCCATTTGGAACTGGAATTTGTGTCGGCGAAAAAACTCGAAAGCTTTTTTCCCGATGGGAAGCATGGTTACATTGCCTGCCTGATA
>JBEDND010000144.1:0-4553 GCA_041170785.1 Bacteroidota bacterium
CCATCAGTGGTCCGGCCATAGGTGGTGCGAAGTCGGGCATCAACTTCGACCCGGCAGATCCGCGCAAAAAAGGCGTGCTGGAGCGCTGGTACAAAGCCGTTTATCCGCTGTTGAAAAACTACTACGGCACCGGCGGCGACCTGAACGTGGATGAAATCCACGAAGTGATTCCCATGACTGCCAATCTGGGATTGCTGCATCCGCAGGAAGGTGTGGTGAATGGCCACCATAAGTCGTACAACAATGAAGAGAAGTTGCGCGCCATCAGCCAGCTGCAGCAAGGCGTTTCCAAAGTGCTGGAAGACGCCCGTTTTTCTCCCGATCTGGCGCGTAAATACACCGTTGCCGATATGATTACCGGCTGGGGCGTGGCCGAGGCCGCGCGACATTACTACAACGTGTACGGCGGATTCATGAACGGGAAATACGCCATCATCCAGGGTTGGGGCAATGTGGCTGCGGCTGCGGCCTGGTTCCTGACCCGCGAAGGCGTGCGTATTGTGGGCATCATCGACCGCGACGGTGGACTCATCAACGAAAAAGGCTTCGACCAGGACGACATCACCCGCCTGTTCAACGACCGCGACGGCAACAAGCTGCGCGCCGAAGGCATGCTTTCTTTTGAAGAAGTGAACGCCCGCATTTGGGATCTGCCTCATGAGATTTTCATCCCTGCTGCAGCCAGCCGCCTGATTACCCAGGAACAGGCCGAGCGTTTGGTGGCTGCCGGTGTGGAAGTGGTGAGCTGCGGCGCCAACGTACCCTTCGCCGACAAAGAAATCTTCATGGGTCCGATTTCAACCTATATGGATCAGCATACCAGCGTGATTCCCGATTTCATTGCCAACTGCGGCATGGCGCGGGTGTTCGGTTACCTGATGGGCAAAGAAGTGAAGATTGACGACTACGAAATCTTCAAAGACGTTTCCCTGACCATCGAACAAGCCCTGGTACGCATCCAGCAGTTCAACCAGAAGCCCGTGGGCATTTCCGGCAAAGGACTGGAGATGAGCTTGGCGGAGCTGCTTCGCTGAACCACTCCGGTTGCTGAGGCGCTTGAAGCGCCCTCATTGACGTGTATCTGGTCACTGAGGCCCTCGCTCCTCAAGCTTGCGATGCGGGGGATTCTCGGGGGAAGCCCGTTTGGCTTCTGTAAAATACCAGAACTGCGTCTGGAGGCTGCCGGTAAATGAAGCTTTTTCAGATATGCATCAGCAATCGGAAATTACGACCTGGCATCCAGATTCCAGATCCGTGTGTTTTGTAAAATGCATTGGTGATATTTTGGATGGAAGCCGTGATGTTTCCTCCACGCGGCAAATCCATACCAAACCAGGCATTCATCCCGATCCAGGCTGGGGTACCGTTGGGGCCGATGCGAACATCATCGATGTCGCCTGGAGCCAATAAATGTTGTTTGGCATGCCCCATCAATTCGAACCCAAAGTTCCATTTCTTACGGTTCCAGGCAATGGCGCAGCTGCCATTCAACGGTGGAATTCTGCGCATGGGCTCTTGTTTAGGAAGGATAATGCGGCCTTTTTGCCATGATCCATTGAACAGAACTTCAAGATTTTTAAGCGGGAACCAGCTGGCCGAGGCCTCCAGACCATAGACGGAAGCCCTGCCGGAATTTACTTTTTCGTAAACGGCATAGCCCTGATACAATACATCGGGAACTTTAACTCTGCTGATCAACCCAAACAATTGATTGGAATAAGCACTCCAGCTAAACTTCCAGTGCTGGCTTTGCGCATGCATACCCATTTCCAACATCACATTGCGTTCAGGTTTTAGGTTGAAGGCGGGACGTTCATAACGAAAATCAACAAGTCCGAGCGTACCCATATCATCAATATTGGGGTTTCGGTAGCCGGTGTTCAGCGAGGAAAACCAATAAGTCTTTTTCCATTTTTTTCCGAGGTGCGCACTCAACGCATACACTCCTTGATTCAGCGATACCGGAGGTTCAGGCAGCGTAATACTGTCGGCGATAACCACATTCACCGTACCCGGGAAATTGAGACGGTTTATTCCAGTTCTGATACCCGCGTTGAAATCCCATTGTTTAGATTTTCTTCGGAGCATGAAGGCACCTGTTCCATTGAACATAGCCGCGCCTTCGGGATATAAACCTCTGACGCTGATGCTGTTTCCGGAAGTGTCGGTTTTGGATCTGGAAGAACGAACCATATCCCGATATAATTCAACGCACCACAGCAATTGCCAGTTAGATCCGATTTCCTTTTGCCATTCGGTATTCAGGTGAATACTGTTCACCCGGTCGAATTCTGTAGTCAGTGGATCGCTGGTTTTTTTCTTCAAGCTACGCTGTTCCCATTGGGATGTAAAGGCAAGCGTAATGGTTCGTGTAAGGGTTGAATTCTTACTGTGGATATTTCTGATGTAATTGAGGGTGTTTCCCTGCACATCGGTCATGTATTGCTGATATGATTCCAGCTGATAGCGGTAAAACAGCGGAATGTTGTTTTGCTGTAGCCATTTGTGTGCGATGATCCATTCACTGTTCCCTTGGATCCACCGCAACTTCCATTGCTCGCTGTATTCCTTGTAACCGGAAGGGCTTTGCAATGGCATCCCATTTCCAGGCCGAACATCGCCAAAATTCCGCAGGGCGCCACCGAAATCCACAGAAAATTTCTTGGTACTGTAGGCTAGCCCGGGGGCAACACTTTGCGCATCCGAAGGCGTTTCCAGTCGTAAATCAGCGGTAGGCTTCCATGTTGGTTTTTCTGAGAAGGCCGTGGTTTTTGTGAGGATGTTCACGGTGCCGCCGAGCGCATCAGAACCATACCAAACACTTCCTGAACCACGGTAACATTCCACTTGTGCAACATCAAACAGGCTGATGGTGTTCAGATACTGATTCGGCCCGTAGCGATAGATGGCATTATTCATCCGGATTCCATCAACCACCAACAGAATTTGATTACCGGTGAGGCCGCGCATGAACACTGAACCTCCACCGAGGTTGGTTCTTTGAACATGCAGGCCGGTTTGTCCCATCATGGCTTCAGGCAGCGTTCTGGCCAAGGGCGCCTGAAGCTCATTGGATTTCAATACGGTTACAGCGCCATTTACCTCATTCAGTGAAGTTTTCATCCTTTGTGCCTGAATCAATACCTCCTTATACAACAGGAGCGTATCTGAGGGGCCTGATGTTGCAAAGGTTGTCAAGCAGCGGAAGCTGAGGAAACAGATGAGCAGTGGGGTGTTTTTCAGCATTGGTTTATTCTCGATTTTCTGAGGTGATGACCCATGCAGCCCTAGAAATGGCAGGCAATGGTATCGATGTGCCTTTCAGGGCTTTCCAAAGAATTTCGTTCATCAAGGCATCAGGTACACGGTCTTCTTTACTCAGGTTGATTTCTTCACTTTTCAGATTATGCCATGCAGACCCGGTATTGATATCGTTTAGATTTATGTTGGGTGCGAGGTGTTGAAAAGGACTGTAATCGGCTGAGTCGGTAAAACAGCGCCACATGGGCATGGCTGCAGCATCGTATTGGCTCATGGGGGGAATACCCAGAATGAGTTCGATGGTGCGCAGCATGGAAGAGGTTGTATAGGGCGTATGATCGATAAAATTCCTGCGAACATGTGGGCCGGCCAGATAAGCAGTAGACCTGTGCGCATCGATATGGTCCGGGCCGTTTTGGGCGTCATCTTCCAGGATAAACACTGCACACGAATCCCATATAGGACTTTTGGAGAGGTATTCCATAAACAGTCCTACGGCATAATCATTGTCGGCAACGTGGGCATAAGGAGTAGGTCGCCCAACGCGTGTACCTTCAGTATGGTCATTGATGAAGCGCAGCGTATTGAGGGCCGGTACTTTCTTTACAGCCACGAGTGAGTCGAAATCGCGGCGCCATTGGTTGAATCGCGTGGTATCTCTGATGCGTTCATCCCAGGAGGTGAAGTAAGGACAGAAATTACCTTCAAGGCTGGGGATGTTGGCTTTGTAGTCGTCTGCGAATTCACCGTATGTTCGGTAAGGTATTTTTTCCCTGCGGCAATGGTCCCAGATAAAACCTTTTTGTGGCCAGGCTATTTCTTTTTGTCCTTCGTAATCATAGTTACCGCCGCGACCGCCATAACTCACAGGCCAGGTTTTTTCCGTGTAATCATTTGCATAGGCGGCGGTGCTCCAATTATGACCATCCGCGCTCACCTCAGCTTCTACATAAAAATGATCCAGTAGCACAAATTCTTTGGCCAGTTTGTGTTGGTTCGGCGTGATTCGTTCACCAAAAAGCAGCAATGAGGTATCGCCATCGCCTCCGGGAATATCGCTTAATACCTGGTCGTAGGTTCTATTTTCCTTGATGATGTAAAAAACATGTTTAATGGGAGATTCCTTGCCTACAGAATCGGGAATTGGGTTCCCTTTGGGAATTTGGTTTTTTACAGCTGCTTGTTGCTGGTATGGGGTATTTTGATATGTTATGCGGGTGAAATTCTTCAACTCCGCTTCGTTGGGTATGGGCAACCAGGAAACAGTTCCGCGAAAAAGGCTTCCGATATAT
>JBEDND010000145.1:0-3891 GCA_041170785.1 Bacteroidota bacterium
TCCAGCGCTTGCGTCCCGGGCGGTCGCTCACGGTTGCCTGCAAGACGCCGTTGCACAGGGCCACATCGGCAGCGTCAACACCAATGCTGAAGTAGTAGGCAGCTTTGCTGGTGAAGGTATCAAAGCAAGGAAACCAACAACGCCCGAAGGGATGCGGATCGGCATCAAAACCCACGCCCATGTTGTAGGCATATACTCCATCGAAATAAAACCCGCCCCAACTTGCATCTTTTTGCGGTGTTCCGGCGTAAAATACCTTCACAGCCACTTGTTGAACCGGCGTCTTGAAATCCACAGGCACAAAAAGCTTACTTCCATTGCGGCGGAAGGACTGCAGCACGCCATCAACCTTCACCGAATCAACAGTAAATCCGAGCAAATCCAAGGCAACATCACCCTGAAAAGGCGCTGCAGATTTCAACAGCACCGTAGTAAAACCAGACAGTATTTTGGATGGTTTATACACATCCAAATTGATGTTATACTGCACTGCGCTGATTTCTTGCGCCCGAAGTTTCGGAATGGCAGCCATGCACAGGCTCATGGACAACAGAAGTAGCCTCATATTCTGCGAAGTTAAGCAGGCTGATGCAGCAAGGCTGAAACGTTTTTAAAATGTAATGACTACATTTGACCTGCTTATGATTCATGTTCGCACCCTGATTGCCGCCTGTTTGAGCGTATGTGCGCTGCCTTCAGCCCAGGCACAAATCACC
This sequence comes from Bacteroidota bacterium, assembly GCA_041170785.1. Lineage (GTDB taxonomy): Bacteria > Bacteroidota > Bacteroidia > NS11-12g > UBA955 > REEB481. The sequence goes on from JBEDND010000145.1 coordinate 717, forward strand.
ATCAACAGCAGCCATATGCCAAAATCAGGCGACACCCTGCGCTATTCTGACGCCGCGGTAACGAGCCAGATTGACTATAAAAAAACAGGAGCGGGCATCACCTGGGATTTTTCCAAGCTGACACCCACAGGACAAGACCTCTATCAGTATAAATCATCCGTTCAGGTGAACCCTGCATACTTTTTCTGGGGTTTGAGCACCTTCGGATTGAAGGTGGCCGACTCTTTCGGATTCGGGCAGTTTAAGGTGAAAGACATTTACGACTTCTACAAAAACAGCAGTACCAAATTCACTGCGGAAGGACGCGGATTGACCTTCAGCGGTTTCCCCATTCCCAGCGATTACAGCGACCCCGATGAAGTGTATCAGTTCCCGCTGGAGTACGGCGACCGCGACAGCAGCACCTTCAAGGTAAGCTTCCAGCTGGCCACCTTTATTTCGCTCACCCAGAAGGGTTACCGCATCAACGAAGTAACAGGTTACGGCACGGTGATCACACCTTACGGTTCTTTCTCCTGCCTGCAGGTAAAAACCACCATCCCGGAAATTGACACCATTGGCTCTGGCACCTTCAAATTCCCATTCCCACGGACCACCGTTCAGTATAAATTCCTGAGCACAGCAGAGCGCATTCCCATCCTGGAAGTGAGCGGAAGCCTGACCGGCAATACGTTTACCCCGCAATTCATCCGCTATCGCGATAAATACCTCGGCCTGAAATCTCCCCTGCGCCCGGTGGCCTCGTTTACCGTGAACCGCAAAAGCGGCAGCACCAACGACACCTTCGCCTTTACCGACCGCAGCACACGACTGCCTTCCGGCTGGAAATGGAGCATTTCCCCCACCAATATGGTGTTTACCGGAGGAACTGCTTCAAGCAGTCAAAATCCCAAGGTATTGTTTACTGCGCCCGGTGTGTACAGCGTACAGCTAACCGCCAGCAATACCTTTGGTACCGACGACACGCTGATGAGCAACCTGCTCTCGGTGGTGGCCGGAAGCAATACGCAGGCCTTTGAAGCGGCTGCGCCCAACCTCTTCCCCATTCCTGCAGCCGACCACATCATCATCAGCCCGGAGCCTCAGGCAGGATGGCATTTCCGGATTTTCGACCTGAGCGGAAAAGAATACACCGCACAGGTGCAACGCGATGGGGTAAAGCTCAACATCAGCGCACTGCCAGCCGGAACCTACTTGCTGCGAGGTTCTGAAGCCGGTGCACAAGCCGTAATGTTCGTTCGACATTAAGGTTTAATCTATTTTATCACAGCCATAGCATACGCCTGAGGGCGGTTCTTCCCTATTTTCGCAACCGTATTAAGGAACAGACACGTGAACATCGGAATACTTAAGGAAAGCAGAACCGGAGAACACCGCGTTGCTGTGAACCCGGCCATCGCCGCTTCATGGGTTAAAGACAATCATAAAATCTGGGTAGAACAAGGTGCCGGGCTTGGCTCTTCTTATACCGATGAACAATATACCGCCGCCGGCGTGCAGGTTGCCGACCGCAATACGGTTTTAAAAGAAGCCGACCTGCTGATTCAAATCAACGTTCCGGACGAGTCACTGATCAGCTCCATTCCCCAGGGTAAATCGCTGCTGAGCATGTTGTACCACCGCAGCAACCCGGCACTCATCGAGGCTTTGAACAGCCGCAACATCAGCGCTTGGTCGCTGGATGCCATTCCAAGGATTTCCCGCGCCCAGAGCATGGACGTGTTGAGTTCTCAAAGCAACCTGGCCGGCTTCCGCGCCGTGATTTTGGGCGCACACCACATGAAAAAGGTGTTTCCGCTGCTGATGACTGCCGCCGGCACCATCACTCCTGCCCGCGTGCTGATTTTCGGCGTTGGTGTGGCAGGACTTCAGGCTATAGCCACTGCGAAACGCCTGGGTGCTGTGGTAGAAGCTACCGACGTGCGTCCTGAAACGAAAGAACAGGTGGAAAGTCTGGGTGGGAAATTTATCGAAGTAAAAGGTGCAGAAGTGTCCAGTCAGGGCGGTTATGCCGGTGAAGCCAGCGAAGAATACCGCAGGCTGCAGCGCGAAGCCGTGAACAAGAGCCTGGCCCAGGCCGACCTGGTGATTACCACTGCGTTGGTTCCCGGCCGCAAAGCCCCAATTCTGGTGGACGATGAACAACTGGCACTGATGAAAAATGGCGCGGTTCTGGTCGATATGGCCGTTGAACAAGGCGGGAACTGCCCGGCTTCAGTGGTTGATCAGGTGGTGGTAAAGGGCGGCGTAACCCTTGTTGGCGTAAGTAACCTCCCTTCTACCCTGGCCACCAACGCCTCCGACCTGTTTTCACGCAACGTGGCCGAGTTCTTGAAACTGCTGGCACCCAAAGGCGAAGCTGTCATCAACCTGGAAGACGAAATCCTGGAAGCCTGCCTCATCTGTCACGAAGGAACCATCCGCAAACAAGCATAATCATGACCCAGATACTGGAATTTATATACGCACACATCAGCTACATCTACCTGATTGTGCTGATGATTTTCGTGGGAATTGAACTCATCTCCCATGTGCCTTCTGTACTTCACACCCCGCTGATGAGCGGTGCCAACGCCATCCACGGTGTGGTGCTGATCGGCGCGCTGATTGTATTGGGGAAAGCGCCTGCCGACGACTACCTTTCGCTGACCCTCGGCTTTATAGGCGTGATTCTTGGAACCCTGAATGTGGTGGGCGGATTTGTAGTTACCGACCGCATGCTGGACATGTTTAAAAAGAAAAAGAAATAAACCATGGCGCAACAGTTGCTTGAATTCTTATACCTCCTGGCGGCGATTTCGTTTGTGCTGGGACTTAAATACATGAACAGTCCCGATGCAGCCCGCAAAGGGAACATCCTGGCTGCCGTGGGCATGGGCATTGCCGTGTTTGGAACCATCTTCCTTTACGAAAATGAAGGGGCTCACCTGGGCAATAAGGGGCTCATCATTGCCGCACTGGTGATTGGAACCATCATTGGAACCCTGATGGCCAAGCGTGTAAAAATGACGTCGATGCCACAGATGGTTTCCTTCTTCAACGGCATGGGCGGCGCCTGCGCGGCGCTGATTTCCATCCTTGAGTTCAACGAGATGCAGGCCCATGCCGGCAGCCACGTTCTGGAGTCCATCAGCGGTGCGTATAGCAGTGAACACATCACCAAACTGCTCATCAT
>JBEDND010000146.1:0-48893 GCA_041170785.1 Bacteroidota bacterium
ACGGAAAAGAAATAGCGCTTGGCGAAGCCGGGGGCCATTGGGTCGCGGATGGTATGGATTCACTGGATATACATCCAATTTCCGAGCGCAGGTTTCACATGATTGCCGGAAACCGCAGCTATGACGTGGAAGTACTCGCCATTCATTCCGCTGAAAAGAAAGTGGTTTTGCGCATGAACAACCGCCTTCATGAAGTGGTACTTTCTGACGCTTTTGATCGGCTGTTGCACGACCTTGGTATGGATAAAGCCACTTCGCACAAGGTGAACAACATCAAAGCCCCAATGCCCGGCCTGGTGCTTCGGCTGGAAGTTGCGGAAGGCGATACGTTGAACGCCGGCGATAAGGTGCTGGTGCTGGAAGCCATGAAGATGGAAAACGTAATCAAATCCCCTGGTTCAGGAAAGGTGAAGCAGATTATGGTGAAGCCGGGCACGCCGGTTGAAAAGAACCAGGTGCTCATCGAGTTGGAATAATATGTGGCGGCAACAAGTCGCCTGGCTTCGCATCTTGAATCTTCGCCGGCAAAACATATTGCCCTTTTTACTGCTGGCAGTCTTTGCCATGCCTGTGTTGATTAATCTTGCGCAGGTTCCTGTTGCCTGGCTGGATGAAACCATGAACCTGGACCCCGCGGTCCAATGGCATCTGAAAGGAACTTTTTCGAGTGCATTGTGGCCAAATCAAGGCGCAGAGCAGAAGTTTATGTGTTACCTGCCCCTCGTTGAGTGGTTCCACATGCTCAATTTGCAGTATTTACCCTGGGAGCTTTTTTGGGTGCGTCTTCCATTCTTGCTTTTGTTTCTGCTCGCGGCGTACAGCTTTTACCTGCTGCTGAACCAGGTTTGGAAACTTCATCCTGCCTGGTCGTTGTTGTTGCTTGGCATGCTCCTGTTTGATAAAGCGGTGTTTGAAATCCTGCGCAGTGTGCGCAGTGAAACGCTAGAGTTGTCGCTGTTGTCGCTGTGGCTGTTCCTGAACTTCAAACATCCAAAGCATCTGGTTGTGCCCATCCTTGCCGGATTGTTGTTTATGGCACATCCGAAACTATGGCCGGCCATTGGCGTAGGCATGCTTTTCCAGTTGCCGCAATGGTGGGGTACGTTTCGCTTTTGGCTTGCGCCGATGTTGTTTGCCGTGCCCACGCTGGCCTATTTCCTTTGGCTGGATGCGCCTTTTGCCGCCTGGTGGCAACAACTGCAGGGACAGGCGGCCATGCATGGTGCCTCCACGTCCAAATTATACGATCATGTTGTGGCGCGCTACTGGCCGTACTTTAAAGAACAACCCTGGATGCCCATATTGCATGTGTGCACGTGGATTCCTGCCATCGGGCTGGCGCGCGTTCACGGAAGAACACTTCAGGCCATGCCGGCCTGGATGTGGATGGTGCAGGATCTGTCATGGCTGCTGATTTTGGCGCCACACCATCGATATCTTCCCCCGCACCACCTGCTGATGTATGTGGTTTGGGCCCAGTGGCTGGTGCTGAAAAAACTTCCTTGGAAAAAGACCTACCGATGGGTGCTGTTGCCCATGGTTTTCTTGCTGGTGTTGCCGTATTCCGGCAGGATGGCGCTGGGGATTTTACAACGGGAGGAGCGCGATCCGGAGCGTGTGCTGCAATGGCTGGGGCGGGAATTGCCACCCGGACAGCACGGAAGAACACTCGTCATTGGCCACAGCATCGCACATTATTACCTGCTTCGGCATCGGGATACCAACATGCATTTTGCCCTGGAAATTTATCCGCAGAAATTCCGGTTCCGTGATTTTGATCGGGTCTATTACCTCGGACCTGGCCTGCTTTCGGCACCCGGTAAAGCCTATCCGCTGCCTGATCCGAAATATGGTATCCCGGAATCGTGGAGTGCTACTTACCGGGGTTTGGTGCTGACTTCCGTGCGGACCGAAGCGCAGATGGAAGCACTGGTGGGCCGCTACCGCATCCCATACCCTTGAACGTTGATTTTTAGTCTGGGTTGTTGCTGTAAAAAGAATTTTTCTTCAGCACAGGTGTATCGGAACCTTCTTCCTCTGCCAAAACCATCTTTGAAATAAACTGCTTGTCGCTTTCAGGAACCACTTCCAGCTGCACACCCATGCGCAGATATGCCGGCGTATTCAGCTGGTCGTCAGGGCCTTGCTGCTGATAAGGAAGATTGATGGTTTGTTGCTTCGGATACTGGACTTGCTTGAGTTGAGGCGCAAATGGCGGTGTGGGAACCTGCGCTTCATTGTGTTCCTCGAGGTCAATGGGGATGTGGACCAAATCTTCGGGTTCAGGTGCTTCTTCTACAGGCGCTGCTCCGGAAAACTTATCCTGGAAGCTGGTGGCAATCACCGTAACACAAAGTTCTTCACTGAGTTCGGGATTGTGTGTAAGCCCCCATTTCAGCTTGGCGGTTTGTCCGGCTTGATCCTGCAGGTAACTGGTGATGGTTTTGATTTCCTTCATGGTGGGCTCGCTGTTTCCGTGCACAATGTTCACCAACAGGTGCCTGGCGCCAATGAGCCTGACGTTGTCGAGCAAGGGAGAGTCGAGCGCGTTGCTTACAGCCAGCGCTGCGCGACGTTCACCTGCACCGGTGCCCATACCCATCACCGCCCTGCCGCTGTTGCGCATGGCCGTTTCCACATCCTTGAAGTCCACGTTCATGTAGCCGGTACGTGTGATGATTTCAGCGATGCCCTTGGCGGCGGTACACAATACATTGTCTGCGCTGGCGAAGGCCTTGCTGATGGGCAGGTCCTCGTACATTTCCAGGATGCGGTCGTTGATGATAACCAGGAGTGCATCTACGTGTGGGCGGAGCCTTTCAAGCCCCTGTTCCGCCTGGTGTCTGCGCTCCGGCCCTTCATCTTCAAAAGGAATGGTAACAATGCCCACGGTAAGGATACCCATCTGCTTGGCTATTTCCGCAATGACGGGCGCAGCGCCGGTTCCGGTACCACCACCCATTCCCGCCGTGATGAATACCATTTTGGTTTGTTGGCGCAGCATTTCCGCAATTTTATCGGCACTTTCCAGGGCGGCTTTCTGGCCTTGTTCCGGCTCTGAACCCGCACCCAAACCCTCGGTGAGTTGTGCACCGAGCTGGATTTTATTGGGAACCGGACTGCTGCGCAGTGCCTGAGCATCGGTATTGCATACGTAAAACTGTACGCCTTCAATGCCTTGATTGAACATGTGGTTTACGGCATTGCTTCCGCCGCCGCCCACACCAATAACTTTGATGATGGCCGGGCTGAGGGCAGGAATATCGGGGATGATGTTGTTTAATGGCATGGGTTTAACTTATTTGAAATCGTCAATACTGCGGTCGTCTAACAAGTTTGTAATACGGCCAAAAAGCCCGTTGAAAAGACCTGTTGTTTTTTTGTTTTTTTCGGGTTCTGCTGTGGTTTGAACAGTTGGGAGGTTATGAATGCTGGTGTCGTATCCCTTCAATACCAGGCCAACGCCGGTAGCGTACATAGGGCTTTTTACTTCATCCACCATGCCCATGCCCAGGTGTTGGTTTGGAATACCCATTTGGGTATCCAGACCGGTGATGCTTTCCATCAACAGGTTGATGTATTGCAGGTTGGCACCACCACCCGTAAGTACGATACCGGCAGCCAGTTTGTTGGCATAACCCGACATCCGTATCTGATCGTAAATCAGGTTGATGATTTCCGTAGCCCGCGCATGAATCACCAGCGACAGGTTGTATACGGAAATTTCCTTGGGCTTTCGTCCCGGGAAATCCTGGATGCTTTGGATTTGGTTCTTTTTTGATTCTTCAGGATAAGCACTTCCACACTTTACCTTCAGGGCTTCAGCCTGTTCTTTGCCCAGTTGAAACGCTTCGCGGATGTCGGCAGTGATGATGTCGCCACCGTATGGAATAACGGCAGTATGCCGGATGAGGCCATTGTGGAAGATGGCGATATCGGAAGTGCCTCCGCCAATGTCAACAAGGGCCACGCCTCCTTCCATTTCTTCCGGACTCAGCACCGCCCTTGCAGACGCAACCGGTTCTACAAACAATCCATCCACTTCAAGGCCCGCACGTTGAACTGCCTGGGTAATGTTTCGCGCTGCTGTGGTTTGTCCGGTAATTACATGATAACTGGCTTCAAGGCGCATGCCGGTCATGCCAATGGGGTCGATGATGTCAGGCTCCCCGTCCACCTTGTATTCCTGGGGCATGATGTGGATGACTTCAAGGTCATTCCCGAGGTAAATGTTTTGCATTTCCTCTTCCATACGCTTCAGCTCGTCGGCGCTGATCTCCTCGTGGCTGTTGGTGCGGATTTTTGTTTTTGGGAATTGTTTGCTGTTGATATGGTGCCCGGCGATACCCACATGCACCCTGGCAATGTCGATATTGCTTTGCTTGCTGGCAATGGCAACGGCCGCTTTGATGGCATCCACCGTTTTCCCGATGTTGCATACCATTCCTCGGGCAACACCCCCCATGCTGGGAGATTTCCCAATACCCAGTACGTTGATTTTGCCGTGTTCGTTCATCTGCCCGACAATCGCACAAATTTTAGTTGTGCCTATGTCCAGTCCCACAATAATTTTCTCTGATTTTTCCTTGCGCATGGGTATTTATTTATTGTCCAGTATTTTGTTCGTTGCTCTGACCTGCATTCAGGTCGCCAGATGTTATGACCGCATTGCGGCGTGTAGCTACTACCTGACCTCGGTAGCTCAGGTTGATTTTGCTGTAATGATCCCAGCCCAAGCTGGGCAAGGCTTTCGTGTAGAAAATCCTGAGTTTTCCCATTTTTTCCTCCAGTTGTTCACAGGTGCCCAAGGCAATGCTATGGTTTCCCACCCTTGGTATCAAAAGAAACTCGGAGAAATTATCTACATACACCTGTTCAATCTGGGCTGACCACATCGGATGCTTGTTCAGATATGCCGCCAGTTGTTGCAGTTGCTTCAGCACCGGGGTTTTTGGATATGCACTGTCTTGCAGCTGTTCTTCAATGAATCCACTGGCCACAGGAACATTTGGGGTGAACTTATTGCTGAAAGGCAGCTTTTGCCCGTCTTCACCCAGATAATAGCTTTGTCCGGTTTTGTTGATGATGCGCAGCAGCACATTTTTTTGCCGGATGCGTACCTGAATGTTGCCACTTAAATCTGCATGTACTTCACATGCTGCCACATATGGGTGTTCCTGCATTTTAGCTTCCAGCCTGTCGAGGTGCAGCGACGCTACGGTTTTACCCTTGTATGCACTGCCATCCGGAGCAAGGGCCTGCACTACGTCTTGCGGTGTGATGAAGTACAATCCCGTATCCGGTGCGATGCGGATGTCCAGGTTTTTTACCAATTGTTTGCCTTCGGCACCTGAAGCCATCATCAAGCCAGAAACCACCGCCAGCAGCAGAATCCCGGCAGTGGTGAGCTGCAGCCATTTTTGTTTTTTAGTTCCGCCCAACAGGTTCATAAATCGCTTTTACAGGTGAGGCCAAACGGTCTATATCGCCAGCTCCGAGGAGCAGCAGTAATTCAGGCCGGGTATTGCGCACATGAGCCAGGATGGCATCGTGGTTCATCAGCTTCTTATCCTTGTGGTTGATTTGTGCCAGCAGCCATTCGCTGTTGATACCGGGGATGGGTAATTCCCGGGCAGGGTAGATGTCCATCAAGATCAGTTCGTCGGCCGTAGCCAGGGCTTCTGCAAAACCCTCGGCAAAATCACGGGTCCGTGTGAACAGGTGTGGCTGGAACACGGCGGTGAGTTTGGCATTTGGATACAAGGCCCGTACCGATTGAAGGATGGCCCGCAGTTCTTCAGGATGGTGCGCGTAGTCATCAATCACAATATGCTTTGGCTGTTGCACCAGGTATTCAAACCTGCGTTTCACCCCGGCAAAGGAATTCAGGCCTCTGCGTATGTCTGATGGGTCGAGTTTCAGAATATTCAGCAGCAGTGCAAGCGCTGCCGTGGCATTTTCAATATTGTGGAAGCCGGGCAGGCCGCAGTATAGGCTTTGTTCGGTATGTGTTTCGTTTCGGTAGTTTCCGGAATAATCAAAATAGAAATGTCCTGCTTCTATTTTGGTCGGAGAAGCAACACAATCAGGGTTTTTACCGGCCGCTTTTAATCCGTATTGAATCACTTCAACATGCTCTGGCCAGGACTGCTGCAATGATTGCTGCACAACGAGGGTTCCGCCCGGTTTGATTTTGCTGCTGAAGGTTACAAATGCTTCGGTAAATGCCTCTTTGGTTTCGTATATATCCAGGTGGTCCGGGTCGATGGCCGTGATGATGGCGTAATCTGGATTGAGCCGGTGGAAGCTGCGGTCGAATTCATCGGCTTCAAGCACCACAATGGGGCGATCCGGAAACAAGTTGCGGCCATCGGTTTTGTGGATGTAGTTGTTGTTGAAGTTGGCTGAAATGCCGCCCAGGAATGCCGTGAAGTTGATACCGCAGGCGTCGAGCAAACAGGCAATGAGGCTGCTGGTGGTGGTTTTCCCATGTGTTCCTGCAACGGCGATGCAGCAGGCGTGCCGGCTGATGAGGCCAAGCACTTCGCTGCGCTTGTATAATTGAAAATCACCTTGCTTCAGGTATTGCAGTTGCGGATGTTCCGCCGGAATAGCAGGTGTATAAACAAACAGCGTTTCTGTTGGATGTTCGTAAACAAAGGCGGGAAGGGATTCCAGGGTATCGTCAAATTGAACATAAATGCCTTCAGCCTGCAGGGCGTCTGTGAGCGCGGTCGGTGTTTTGTCGTAGCCCTGCACCTGCACACCCTGGGCGTGAAAATAGCGGGCAATTGCGCTCATGCCAATGCCGCCGATGCCCAGGAAATAAGCGTATTGATATCCGGTATTGTTCATTTTTTGATGATGCTTAATACCTGGTTTGCGATGCGGTTGGCTGCATCCGGCATGGAACACTGTTTTACGGCAGCCTCCATGCGTGCGCGTGCTTCGGGTGCGGCCATAAGTTTGATGATTTCTGTGCAGAGCGCATCGCCTGCGGCGGCGTCGGGCAACAGGATGGCAGCACCCTTATCACTTAGTTTCCGGGCGTTGCGGGTTTGATGGTCGTCGGTTACGTTGGGGCTGGGCACAAGGATGGACGCTTTTCCGCAAACGGCAATTTCAGCGACGGAAAGGGCTCCGGCCCTGGAAACCACCAGATCGGCAGCAGCATAAGCCTGTTCCATGTGTTGGATGAATACCGATTGAAAAACGCCGCTTCTGGGCGTGTGCAACCACGACGGTTCTTTGGCAGGGCTGTAATTTTTGCCTGTTTGCCAAATCACCTGAATGCCTGCTTCGCGCAGCCTGTGCAGTCCTGATTCGATGCTTTGGTTCAAGGTTCTTGCACCCAGACTTCCGCCAACCACCAGGCAGACAGGCTGTTCTGGGTTGAGTCCAAAACTGTTACAGGCGTTTTGCCTGTCGGGCAATTGCAGCATTTCCCTGCGCACGGGGTTCCCGGTATAAACAATTTTTTCTTTGGGGAAGTAAGCTTCCATGCCTTCAAAACCCGTACAAATACAATCCACTTTCTTCCCCAGCCAGCGGTTGGTCAATCCGGCGTAGCCGTTTCCTTCCCAAATCAAGGTAGGTATGCGCTGCAGGTAAGCTGCATAAAGGACGGCAGCACTGGCATAGCCGCCGGTGCCGATCACAGCATCGGGTTTATAGCTGCGCAGCAGCTGAACCGCCATGCGCAAACTTTTCATGAAGGCGAAGGGAATACCGAGGTTTGACAGGCTGAGCGTTCTTTGCAGGCCGCGAATGGGCAGACCGGTGATTGGATAGCCCGCGGCAGGAACCTTTTCCATTTCCATACGTCCGAGGGCGCCTACAAAATGGAATTCGGCATCGCCCAATGTCTCGCGCAGGGCTTCGGCTATGGCCAGTGCCGGGAAGATGTGTCCACCCGTGCCACCGCCGGAAAGGATGAATTTATGCGGCATGTGCTGCTCCTTCCATCTTTTGTGCTTTCGGTTCTTTGGAGGCCGGTTCCTGTTCATCTTCCAGTCCGCGGCTTACGCTCAGGATCACGCCGAAGGCAATGCTGGTAAACACCAAACTGGTTCCGCCCATGCTTACCAAGGGCAATGTGAGGCCGGTAACCGGGAGCAGTCCAACGGCTACGCCCATATTGATAAATGCCTGAATGACCATGCTGATGCACAGCCCAAAGGCAAGGAAGGCTCCATAAGCGCGGGGTGTTTTCACCACAATCAGGAGGCATCGGTATAAAAGAGTAAGGAAGAGCAGGATCACAAAGAGCCCGCCCATCAGGCCATATTCTTCAACGATGATGGCGAAAATGAAATCTGAATAGGGGTGGGGAAGGAAGTTTCGCTGGGTGCTTCCGCCCGGTCCTTTGCCTGTAAAACCTCCGGTGGCAATGGCAATTTTTGATTGTATGGCCTGGTCGCTTTCCTGACTGTTGCCAATGAAGGCTTCAATCCTTTTTTTCCATGTTGGAATGCGACCTGCCGAGGCCCAGCCGTCGGTATCTACATTCAACAGGATAAAACCCGCCAGGGTGAGCAGAAGCACACCACTGCCCAAAACCATGATCAGGTATTTGATGTGGATCCTTCCGATAAAGAGCAGCAGCATACATGTGCTGAACAATACCAATGCGGTACTGAGGTTTTCCGGAGCAATCAGCAGCACCACGATACTGATGATTCCCGTGATGCGCCAAAAGGCTTTGGGTGATTCGATTTCGTCCTGGTTTCGCGCCAGGTACCGGGCGATGTACATGATGAGCACCAGCTTCGCCATGTCTGATGTCTGAAAGGTGATGCCCAAACCGGGAATCGGCAGCACGCGGGTTGCGCTGTTTACTTCACTGCCAATGGCTAGGGTAACGCACAGCAGTCCGATGGACACCCAAAGCATCCATTGACTCAGGCGGGCGTAGTACCGGTAATTCACCAAATGCGTGAGGTACATGAAAAACAAGCCAATCACCAGGAAGCCGGTATGTCTGAAGAAGTAAAATTCGGTATTGCCCCCTTTTTTGTTCATAGCCAGGGAGCTGCTCGCCGAATAAACAGCAAGTATGCCAAGCAGCGAAAGGGCTGCCACAACCATCCATATATATTTATCCCCTCGAAAAATTCGGGCAGGCTGCTGCATGGCTCAAACTTGATTAGAGGTTTCTTACCGATTCCTTGAACAGGCGACCGCGTTCTTCGTAGTTGTGGAACAGGTCGAAAGAGGCGCAGGCAGGTGAAAGCAGTACCACATCGCCGCGATTTGCCAGTCCTGAAGCCACGTGCACGGCTTCTTCCATGCTGCCGGTATTCACAATCATGTCCACGTCTTTCTGGAAGGCTTCGTGGATTTTGCGGTTGTCAACGCCTAATGCCACGATCACGCGCACCTTTTCGCGCACCAGGGCACGCAGCGCATTGTAGTCGTTGCCCTTGTCCACACCGCCGGCAATCCAAATCACAGGACGTTCCATGCTTTCCAGCGCATACCAGGCTGAATTGACATTGGTTGCTTTGCTGTCGTTGATGTATTCAACACCCTTTATTCTGCCGGCAAACTCAAGCCGGTGTTCGATGTTTTGGAAATTGGCCAGGCTTTCGCGGATTTTGTCTTTCCGGATGTCCAGCAATCCTGCAACCACAGCCGAGGCCATGCTGTTGTAGGAGTTGTGGATGCCACGCAGTGACAGTTCATGTATGGTCATGGTAAATGGGGGATTTTCGTTGGTTTTTACGTAGATGGAGCCCGCTGAAATCCAGGCTCCATAATCGAAGGTTTGCTGATTGCTGAAGGGCAGCAGCCTGCTGTTGATTGGGTGCTGCCGCATATATTCCCGGGTGAGCGGGTCGTCGGCACAATAGATGAAATAATCCTGTGCCGTTTGGTTGTTGGCCAGCCGGAACTTGGATGCGGCGTATTTGGCCACATCGTATTCGTAGCGATCCAGGTGATCCGGGGTAATATTGGTCAGCACGCTGATGTGCGCGTGGAAGTTGTACATGCCATCCAGCTGAAAGCTGCTCACTTCAAGTACATAGTAGTCGTGTTGTTCGGTCGCCACCATACGGGCGAAGCTGTCACCGATGTTTCCTGCACAGCCCACGTTTAATCCTGCCTCTTTCAGGATGTGGTAGGTAAGCGCGGTGGTGGTCGTTTTTCCATTGGTGCCGGAGATGAGGATTTTTACGGCATCTGTAAAGCGTCCGGCGAACTCAATCTCTGAGATCACCGGAATACCTGCCTTGCGCGCGGCAACGATGATGGGTGCGGTATCCGGAATGCCCGGGCTTTTGATGATTTCACCGGCAGCAAGAATGCGTTCTGTGCCGTGGGTTCCACTTTCGTAGGGAACACCGATTTCGTCTAGTTCCCTTTGGTAGTGCTCCTGGATGTTTCCGGCATCGCTGACAAACACGTCATACCCCTGCTGAACCCCGAGGAGGGCAGCACCACAGCCGCTTTCGCCGGCACCGAGTATCACGAGTTTTTCTTTCATTTAGCGCAGTTTGAGCAGGGCAATGGTGAAAATGACCAGGATGAGTGTTACGATCCAGAAGCGCACCGTGATTTTGCTTTCGGGGATGTTTTTCTTCTGAAAATGATGATGGAGAGGTGACATCAGGAAGATGCGCCGTCCTGCTCCGTAGCGTATGCGTGTGAATTTGAACCAGCCTACCTGCAGCACCACGCTCAGGCTTTCGGCGAAATACACACCACACAAAATGGGTATGAGTAATTCCATTTTGATGATGATGGCCACGGCCGCCACTGCGCCGCCCAGTGCCATGCTGCCGGTATCGCCCATGAATACCTGGGCAGGAAATCCATTAAACCACAGAAACCCGATGCATGCGCCAATGAACGCTGCCAGAAATACCACTACTTCGCCACTTTCAGGCACGTACAGGATGTTCAGGTATTCGCTCATCCGGGTATTGCCCGCGGCATAGGCAAGGATGCCAAGTCCGCCGCCCACAATGGCTGTGGTTCCTGCTGCCAGTCCGTCGATGCCGTCGGTCAGGTTCACTGCATTGGTCACGGCGATGACGATGAACACAATGATGGGTACGAACAGGAACCAGGCGTTACCCATGCCGAAAATGCTGCTGTAATCGAAAGGCTCTTTGATGAAGGGCACATTCGTTTCCAGCGGCAGCTGATGGAAATGGTGGTTGATGTCGATGGTGATGGCGATGATGGCACCCAAAACCAGCTGGCCCAACACTTTGAACCAACCTTTTAGACCTTCTTTATCCTTTTTGAATACTTTGATATAATCGTCAATCAGCCCAATGCCACCCATCCACAGGGTGCTGAGCATCATCAGCAGCACATAGGGATTGCTCAGTTTGGCAAAGAGCAGCGTTGGCAGCAGGATGGCAATGATGATGATGATGCCGCCCATGGTTGGCGTTCCTTTCTTTTGCATTTGACCTTCCAGGCCCAGATCGCGGATGGTTTCCCCAATCTGTTTTTGCTGCAGCCAGTTGATGATTTTCTTGCCAACCAGAAGCGTAATAAGCAAGCTGAGGATGGCGGCCATGGAAGCCCGGAAAGAGATGTACTGGAACACACCCGCCCCGGGGAAGCCCAGCTTATGTAGATATTGGTAGAAGAGCCAGTACAGCATCAGTAGTGGTTGTTAAAAAGTTCGGTGATGATTTGCCGGTCGTCGAAGGGGTGTTTCACGCCCTGGATTTCCTGATAGGTCTCGTGTCCTTTGCCGGCAATCAGGATTACGTCGCCCTTTCCGGCCAGTGCCAACGCTGTTTTGATGGCTTCTTTCCGGTCGGTGATGCTCAGTATTTTTTTGTAATCCTGCGGTTCAACACCGGCTTTAATTTCCTCGATGATGGCGGCAGGATCTTCCATTCTGGGATTATCCGAGGTGAGGATGACCCTGTCGCTGAGCCTGCCTGCAATCCTGCCCATTTCGGGTCGTTTGGCACGGTCTCGGTTTCCGCCACATCCCATCACCGTGATGAGTTGTTCGTTGCGGCTTCGTATTTGGTTGATGGTTTCCAGCACATTTTGCAATGCGTCCGGCGTATGCGCATAGTCAATGATGGCTGTAATGCGGTTGGGCCCGGAAACGGGTTCAAATCGTCCATGAACCCTGCCCACCTTACTAAGTGCAACGGTGAGGTTTTCGCTCCCTTCGGTCAGCAGAAAAGCAGCTGCATAAACCGCCATCAGGTTGTATGCATTGAACGCGCCAATCAGTGAGAACCAGGCCTCCTGGCCATTCATCTGCATCAGCATGCCGCTGAAGTCGCGCTCCAGAATTCTTCCTTTGAAGTCGGCATTGCCGTGCATGCCATAGGTATATCGCGACGCCTTGGTGTTTTGAATCATTATCTGTCCGTTGCGGTCGTCGCGGTTGGTGATGGCGAAGGCGTCGCGGTCCAGATGGTCAAAGAAGCTTTGTTTGGCTTTCAGGTAATTAGCAAAGCTGCCGTGGTAGTCGAGGTGGTCGTGGGTGATGTTGGTGAAGATTCCTCCGGCGAAATGCAGGCCTGCGATGCGACGTTGGTCGGCGGCATGTGAACTTACTTCCATGAAACAGTAGCCGCATCCATCGGCCACCATGCGTGCCAGCAGCGCGTGCAGGGAAACCACATCAGGCGTGGTATGGGTGCTGGGGAAGCTTTCCGTGCCGATGATGTAACTCACGGTACTGATCAGCCCACATTTGGCGCCCATTCCTGTAAACAGCTGATACAACAGGCTGCTTACGGTGGTTTTGCCGTTGGTTCCGGTTACGCCTATCAGGGTGAGTTTACGCGAAGGATCGTCGAAGAAATTGCGGCAGATTCCACCAAGGGCTTCACGCACATCTGGCACCAGCACATAGCTAACAGTGTCATGCAGTTGTGCCGGCAAGGTGCTGCATAAAACAGCCTGACACCCTTGGGAAATGGCAGCATCTATAAATTGGTGGCCATCGTGTTGGGTTCCCGGAACGGCTGCAAACAAAACGCCGTCCATGGCTTTTCTGGAATCGAGCGTGATGGAGCCGATTTCCTTGGTTTCGGGACCGTGAATGTCACATGGTCCAATACCGCTCAGGATTGCTTGTAGGCTTTTCATGGTTCGCTGCTCAGGGTTAAGGTGATGGTCATCCCCGGCCTGATGCGTGTTCCAGGGTTTAGGCTTTGGCTGCGCACCGATCCATAGCCACTGGTGCGCACGGTTAATCCTGCGTTTTCCAGGAGAAACAGGGCATCGCGCAGCCCCATGCCTCGGGTATCAGGCACAATTTTGTCTTCTATAGTTACCGGAAACAGCGCCACAGAATGCTGTTTCGGGGTGGCGCGCACCAGCTGGCTGCCCCTGGATCCGGCGCTGTGTGCGCTGATGCCGAGTTCGTTCAGGGTGATTTTCGTCTGACTGCGGTCGCCGGGTTTTATTTCAGGCATGCGGGGATATATGGGCGGCTTCAGGCCGGGATGCAGCTTGTACGAGCTGCTGTACACCCTGTCGGCGATTTCGCGGAATACCGGTCCTGCGACAGTTCCGCCGTAATAACCGCTGTCTTTGGGGTCAACCACCACCACGATGCAGGTAAATTGCGGGTTGTTAGCCGGGAAATAGCCTACAAAGCTGGCCTTATGCCTGTCCTTGGCATAAGTACGGTTGATGACCAGCTGATTGGTCCCGGTTTTACCTGCCGTTTGGTAGTTGGGGTTGCGCAGGTTTGTGGCGGTGCCTTCTTCCACCACATCCAGCATCATGGATTGAAGGGCCTTCAGTGTTTCCTGCTTGCAAATTTGTTTTTTCAGTACTTCGGGCGCACGTTGCTCGATCAGTTTGCCGTCCAGTCTTATTTCCTTCACCAGAAAAGGTTTCACCATGGTTCCGCCATTGGCAATGGCATTGTATAGGGTGAGCATCTGCAGCGGACTGAGGCCGGTTTCGTAACCGATGCTCATCCAGGGCAAGGTGGTGGGATACCAATGGGAACTTCCGGGGTTTTTGATGGTGGGACGACCCTTTGCCTTGATGTCAAATTCCAGGGGCTGATCCAGTCCAAGCGCCTTCACATACTTCACGAAAGATTTGGGTTTGTTGCCGTAGGCATCCAAGATGAATTTGCTGATACCTACATTGCTTGACTCAATAAAGCTTTCGCGCAAGGTGAGGAAGCGTTTGTCGGGTCGTTTGGAATCTTCCATTTTGGTGCCGTTGATGTAGGCTTCACCCCACTGTGCATCTACGCTGTCATTAGGGGTGAAGTAGCCTTCATCCAGCAGGGCCATCACGCTCAGCAACTTGAAGGTGGATCCGGGGTCGCTGAATTCATCTACGGCATAGTTCAGCGATTCGCTGAAGGTTCCATTGCCGTTGTTTTTCAGGTTGGCTATGGCTTTGATGGCGCCGGTGGAGGTTTCCATCAACACGGCGCAGCCGTGGTCTGCACGGTGTTTCGCTAGTGCCTTGCGCAGGGCAAACTGAGCCACGTCCTGTAGGTTTACATCCAGGGTGGTTACAATGTCCATCCCGTTGATGGCTTCTAATTCATCTTCGGAGCGCACAGGTCGCCAGGCGCCGCCATACATTTTCTGTTCCGTGCGCAGGCCATTGCGCCCGCGCAGCAGGCTGTCGAAGGCGCCTTCCAGACCGTAATACACGATTTTCCCGCCAAGCTTTTTAAACGCACCTACACTGCGCTTGGCCAGGTCACCCATGAAATACACACGTTGGTTGTATTCGCGTGTCCAAAACCCGCCTTTGTATTTCCCCAGCGCGATGAGCGGCCATTTTTTCATCATCCGGATTTGCTCAAAGCTCAGTGCTTTGGCTACGGTGATGCCCCGCATCCGGCGAGCACGGGCTTCCCGGAAATAGCGGCGCCATTGTTCTTCGCTCTTGGTTGGTACATGCAAGGCAAAGAGCATGGCAAGGGAATCAATTTTGCTGTTGAACACGCCTTGGTTCAGTCCATCGGCCAGGGGGTCGAAAATCAGGTCGTAGTAGGGAACAGAAGTGGCCAGCAGGTTTCCGTCGGCGGCGAAGATGTTTCCGCGGATGGCTTCTACTTCATTGGTGCGGAAGCGCTTCTCCCTGCTTAAGGAATCGTAGCGACTGCGTTCCGTCCATTGGAGTTTGGTTACCGAAAAAACAATGGCAAAGCCAAAGCACAGCACCAGGGTGAACGCGATGTACGCCCGGATCAAAACCACTTTGCGGATATTTACCTTATTTCCGGCCATCTGCTTTTGGGGTTTGTTCCAGTTTTACCGGTGGCTTATCCAAGGGTTTCAAACCTGCTTCTTTGAGTTTTTGGGCAACCTCGCTCTGTCTGGAGCGAACCATCATGTCGCTTTCTATGCTGATGAACTCGGCACGGAGTTCCTTGATGCTTGTTTTCAGTTGATCTTTCCTTTTGAGCGCTTTTCCGGCATGCAGCTGATTGGCCAGGTAAAGCAGCATAAGCAGGAATACCAGCAAGCCGAAGGGAATCAGCACGGCAGGACGCAGCCAGGCCTTCAGCGACTGCAGCGTTGGCTTGTCGAAGGGTGCGCTTTCTTCTGCAGTAAGTCCCTGATTTCTGGTTTGAAGCAATGATTCGTCCTCTTTTTTCATCGCCTTATCTTTTAATGCCAATGCGCATTTTCGCGCTGCGCGCACGGCGGTTGCGGTTGATCTCTTCATCGTCCGGCATCATGGCCCGGTTTTGTGCCGGGTCAAAGGGGCGGCTGATGTTTCCGAATACATCGGTATTGCGTGTTCCCTCCATATTCCCGGTAGCCAGGAAATGTTTCACCATGCGGTCTTCCAGAGAATGATAGCTGATGACGACCAGTCGTCCTTCCGGTTTCAGCACTTCGGCACTCTGTTCCAGCATGGCTTCCAGGGCGTGCAGTTCAGCGTTTACTTCCATTCTTATGGCCTGAAATACCTGACTGAAGTATTTGTTTCTGGTTTGTACCGAAGTACAGGTACTCAGGATGTCGCACAGGGCACCTGTGCTCTTGATTTCGTGTTGTTTGCGCGCATCTGCGATGCGGGAAGCCAGCTTGCCCGCATTGTTGATTTCGCCGTAGTTTCTGAAGATGCGCACCAGCTCAGCCTCTGTGTATTGATTGATGACTGTTCCGGCGTGTAGCGCAGCTCCGCGGTCCATGCGCATGTCGAGCGCCGCATCATAGCGGTGTGCAAAGCCGCGGGTTGCTTCGTCAATCTGATGGGAAGAAATACCCAGGTCGGCCAGGATTCCATCCACGGGAAAACAGCCGATATAACGCAGGAAGCGGTACAAATGCGCGAAGCTGTGCGGAACGAAGTGCAGCCTGGGGTCGTTGATGATGTTGGCGGCGGCATCGGCGTCGCGGTCGAAGGCAATCAGTTTGCCCTCGGGGCCGAGCCTGGAAAGGATTTCGCGGCTGTGGCCGCCACCGCCAAAGGTGCAGTCCACATAAACACCATCAGGACGGATGTTCAGGGCATCCACCGATTCCTGCAACATCACCGGAAGGTGATATGCGGCGGTTAGCGCGTCGTCAGGCCGAAGTTCCATCATGGCTGCGTGTGGCTGAACGGTTGAAAAACTGCTGGGCCAGCCTGCTCAGCTCGTCAGCGTCCACATTGAGTTCGCTGTCGTAAGCCTTCTGACTCCAGATTTCTACTTTGTTGCCATACGCAGTCAACACCACATCGTCCTCAAGGCCTGCGTATTCAAGCAACTTCTTAGGAATAAGGATTCTGTTGGCATTGTCCAACTGCACCGGGGTGGCCCCATTGGTGAACAGTCGTTTAAACCGGCGCACCTCCGGACTCATAAAGTCATCCAGGTGATCCAGTTTAGCGGTTTCAGCCAGCCAGTCCTCTCGGGTGAACAGCACGAGGCACTGCTCAAACCCACGGTTCACCACCACTGTATTCCCGGCGCTTTCAGGAATCTGCGCACGCAGACGTGCAGGCAGCATGATCCTGCCCTTATCGTCCACTTTGCAGCTGAATTCGCCGATGAATTGAGTCATGGTTGTTCCTAAGACTTCTGACCTGCTAAATAAAACCAATGCTTCCCACTTTTACCCACAATTTCCCCCAGCTTTTGCACATGAACGTGGAGAAACCCTCTTTTCGTGCGTTTGTGCCGGGAGTTTGTGCCATGAGATCGAAGCTGAAAGCCTTGATTTCCAGCGAATATAGAGGCTTTTTTAGGTTGTGGGAAAATGTGGGAAGAAATTTCTTCCGCAAATGCTATTCTGCACCCAATTTTGGAACTTGTGGGAATGCGTATTTGTCTGGTAGAAAACGGGCAGCTTCCGGTATCGGCCTACGGTGGAACCGAGCGCGTGGTTTGGTATTTGGCGGCTGAACTGCATCAGCGTGGCCATCAGGTTACCTTGCTGTGTAAGCCGGGCAGCAGCTGTTCTTTTGCCCGCGTACTTCCGCTGAACAACAATCTTCCACTGGCTGCACAAATTCCCACCGACTGCGACATTGCACATCTGCACTTCCCCAGCGCGGAATCGCTGCCCATTCCTTCCCTCATCACCAACCACGGAAACCGGAACAGCTCCGAGCCTTTCCCTGTGAATACCGTGTTTCTTTCGAAAAACCATGCGGCCCGTTATGGCGCAAGCACCTTCGTGCACAACGGTTTGAACTGGGATGATTATGGACTTCCGAATTTGGAACAGCCGCAGCGCCGCTATGCGCATTTCCTGGGTAATGCGGCCTGGAGGGTGAAGAATGTGCAGGGAGCCATTCAGGTGGCGCGCAAGGCGCAAACCCGGCTGAAAGTGCTCGGCGGAACGCGTTTAAACCTGAAAATGGGATTTCGCTTCACCCTTGATCCCCGAGTGCAGTTCTACGGCATGGTGGGAGGCGCGCAGAAGCTGGAACTGCTGCGGGATTCTTCCGCCTTGGTCTTTCCTGTGCGCTGGCATGAGCCGTTTGGCCTGGCGGTGATTGAAAGCATGTTCTTCGGAAGTCCGGTATTCGCTACGCCGTATGGCGCGCTCCCTGAACTGGTGGACGAACACAGCGGAACCCTGAGCAGCAGCGCCGATCAGCTGGCCTATAGCCTGAAACATGTACAGCGCTTCGACCGAAAATATTGCCACCAACGCGCCCGCGATCTGTTCCATGCCCGGCGCATGTGCAACGACTACCTCAAACTCTATGAACAGATACTGAATGGGGAAACCTTAAATCCGGCGCCGCCCGTATTGCAGACCCTGCAAGAGGAAAAGTTCCTTGCCTGGAATCAGTAAGTGCGCGTCATCTGTTCGGGGATGATGATGATGAAATCTCCTTTGTTTTTCTGTTCTGAAGCCAGTGGAGCGGTTTGTTCCTGCATCTGACTGCTGATGGTCACCACCTTCAGGCCCGGTTTGTATTGCTTCAGATACCATTCGATGCCTTCGTGGTTGTCGCTGTGATAGGTGCCGTTGTAATGGATGAACAGACCGCCTGGTTTGAGGTTTTGGGCGATGAACCAACCCATGGTGGCGTCTTTGATGGCCTGGGCTTTGGGCAGATTGGGCGTACCGTGGCCACCCACCGCCATGAAGATGTTTTTGTAGCCTGGCAACATGCTGTCGTAAGGAACCGGAGCAGGTGCGATGAACGCTTTTGCGGAAGCGGGCAGCGTATCTAATGCTTCGAAGCCGCCGCGATACACGGTGCCGGCGTATTTGCGCGGGATGTTGGTGGCGATGAACGGCAGTTTGTGCTGCATGGCCAGTTCCACCAGCGGACGGTAATCGGTTTGGTAATTGGGCCATGCGCGGCACAGCTTCTTCATGTCTTTTTCAGAAAGCGAGGTGTCGCCTGCCAAAAAGCGGTTGAAGGCAGCCTGCACATCGGCTTCGAACATTTCCGCGCCGAGCACCACTTGATCCGCGCCGCGTTGGGCAATCAGGTCGCGGGTGGCCTCAGCCTGCAGCCAATGCACAATTGGATTGTCGTGCAGTTCGCCGAACAAAACCACATCGGCGCTTGCCAGGGTTTTCACCATATCGCGGTAAGCAACGGCTTTGCCTTTGGCATTGTAGAGGGCGTATGCGGGTTTGTCCTGCGCGGAAATCCCGGAAATCCAGCAAAGGGAAAGGCAGATGCTGAGGAGGTTTTTCATGAGGTGCAAAGAAAAGGGAATGGGCTGATTGGAAACACTTCAAGCCCCTTGTGTTATGAACTGTGCTCTGTGACGCTCAAGAAAAACCGCGTTTTCACTGCTAAAGTTCTTGATGATTTCTTTACCACTCACACCAATTTTCTGGAAGGCTTCCGGTTCAATCTTGTCAGATAAAATGATTTGCCCATGATTTTCAAAGCTAATCAGATGTCGGTCGAACAGTGCATCATAAACCGGTGAAAGTAAGATGCCGTTGTGAACGTTCAGCCGTTCCTCATTGTTGGCTGCAGCCCAGGGTACAATATGGGAGGCGATTAAAATATCCAGTTTGTTGAATGAAGTTACGGCGCATTGATATTCCCAGCGGTGGATGATGCTTGAACGGAAGGCACCCTGACCCACGCGTGAGGTTACCAAACCTTTGCGTTCTGTCACATTGGGTTGCAGTATTTTATATAATTCCTGCGGTGGCTTATCTGCATAAACGGCTTCCCCCAATATGTCTGTTTTGGGAATGTATAAACCTTTGCGTTTGAAGAAGAATTTAATTCCCGTTCTGATATTTTTATTGCTGTCGTGGGTTTCAAAAAAACCGATTTCATGAATCTCGACCTCAGCAATGAACTTCACAAAACCCTTTCCTGCCTGCTCAAACAGAAATACGCGTTTTCCTTGATTCAGATGCTCACGCAGGGCAAGGTTGCCGCGTGTAAATTCCATATCTCCGCTTTGGCCTTCGCCAGTATACGAAAATACATTATGATTCTCCCAGCGATCTGCATATCCATGCTGGGCGCCCGCTTTTCCGGTGAAAATAAAGATAAATGGATGGGTCGCGCTTGTGGAAATTCCTGATTGCCAATTACCTCCATAACTGCCGTGGATGTCTCGCCTTCTGTGGTATATATGATCCGGTATGAACGGCAGAATATCCATTCAATAAATACTGGCCAAAGATAAATGTAATTACTTCACACTAAAATCTTCATGAACGATTCAATTTGGGAAGCCATGAATTCTATATGATTGATCACATATACTGAAATATAAAAGGCATACTTGCCCGTGAAAAAGTGTCGTATGTGTGATGATCAGCAGGATTCAGACCAGGTCTGTAATCGTTTAATTCGATGGGATGCAGCGCAGGCGTTCAACAGCAACAAGATGCTGCTCCCCAACTCACCAACCCAGCACCCAGGCAAAAATCAATGGCGCCACAATGGTCGCGTCGCTTTCCACGATGTACTTCGGCGTGTGGATGTCCAGCTTGCCCCAGGTAATCTTCTCGTTCGGAACCGCGCCGGAATAGCTGCCGTAACTGGTGGTTGAGTCGCTGATCTGACAGAAATAGCTCCAGAACGGAACATCATGCCATTCCAGATCCTGATACATCATCGGCACCACACAAATCGGGAAATCACCGGCAATGCCTCCGCCAATCTGGAAGAAGCCAACGCCCTTCCCACCTGAATTTTCGCGGTACCACTGACTCAGCCAAACCATGTATTCAATACCACTCTTCATCGTGGTGGCTTTAATTTCATTTTTAATCACATAGCTGGCGAAAATATTCCCCATGGTGCTGTCTTCCCAGCCGCCTACAATGATGGGCAGGTTGCGCTCGGCAGCCGCAATCATCCACGAGTTTTTAGGGTCAATTTCATAATACTGCTCCAGCACGCCGCTCAGAATCATCTGATACATAAACTCATGCGGGAAATAGCGCTCGCCCTTGTCGTCCGCCTCCTTCCACAGCTTGTGGATGTGCTGCTGCAAACGTCGGAACGCTTCTTCCTCAGGGATACAGGTATCAGTAACCCGGTTCAGACCTTTTTCCAGCAAATTCCATTCTTCCTGAGGCGTCAGGTCGCGGTAATTCGGGATACGGCGGTAATGACTGTGCGCCACCAGGTTCATCAAATCCTCTTCCAGGTTGGCGCCCGTGCAGGAAATGATGTCCACCTTCCCCTGACGAATCATTTCCGCCAGACTCACGCCCAGTTCTGCCGTACTCATGGCACCGGCCAGCGTCACCATCATCTTCCCGCCTTCCAGCAGGTGTTGTTCATAGCCTTTGGCGGCATCTTTCAGCGCAGCCGCGTTAAAATGACGGTAGTGGTGTTCAATAAACTGTGAAACCGGGCCTTTATTCATGCCGCAAAAGTAGTGCAGGCAAGGCAAACCTCAGGACGCCCGAAAGATGTGGTTTTTTTGGGCCTTTTTCCGGTCTTGCGCTGTACGCTTCGCACCTTTGCCGGCATGTGCAGGTCCGCGACTTGGCTTACTGCCGTTCGCCATGCGCGCGCGGCACATGCAAGGTCAAAGGCGCTGCAGGGTGCCGCTTCAGCCCGGGGCAGGGTCCCCTTCTTGGGCGAAATCTGTTTTCATCATTGCCGGAACCCATCCGCACAAAGTACTGAACAGTGTTACCAAAAAACATCCATCGCCGGAAGCGCGCGTCCCTGAAAGTCCCAGAGTGCCTGATTTTCCCAAGATGAGCCATCCAACGCAGTATTGCCCTTCCAGGCTGTCCATTCACCGCCCCAATAGCAGAAGCCAAGGCCGCCTTCCACCGAAAGCACCAAGTTGCGGATGGCCCACAAAAAAGCTTTTTGACCTTCAGGACTCGCTGGAAATTGCGGCAATAGTTGATCGTCCAATCCAACCACATTATGGGTTTGGTCGTTCCATCCCAAGGTAAACGGGTAGGAGGTTTCTGCCAATAAAATCGGTTTCTTGAAGGATTGATGCAATAATTCCATGCGTTGTTTCAGCAGGTTCAGATCCTTGCCATGCCACATGGGGTAATAGCTCAGGCCCAGAACATCGTAATCCACATTCCGAAAGGGTTCCAGCGTCGCGGCCACATCCTCGAGCATGGCCATATGAATCACCACCTGGGTTTTAGGCGCTACCTCTCGCACCGCCTGGATGCCCGCCCGAATCAAGGCCAGCATGCCGGCGGTATCGCGGCTGTTGCCTTCAGGCCAGAGCAAACCGCCATTTATTTCATTGCCAATTTGGATGTAATCCGGTTGCAGAGCCAGCATCACCCGCTTAGTGTAGGCATAGACGCTGTCGGCCAGCGTTCGGACATTGATGTTGTTCCAGGCTTCGGGCTTGCTTTGATGCGCCGGATCTGCCCAGGTATCCGAATAATGCACACTGATGAGCGTATTCAAACCCAGGCTGCGCAGTTCGGCACACAGTTGCTGTGCCTCGCTGAGCCTGGCGCCTGCTTCAGGTTTATACCACAACCGCAAGCGCACCATATTGATTCCTGCACGCAGCAGGGTTTGGAGCATGTCTTCAGGTTGCCCTTTGCTGTTGTACCAAAGGCCGCTGCTTTTACGCAGTTCAGGAAGCATGGATAAATCAGCACCCACCAATGCCGGCTTGGCGTAGAGGGGAGGGCCGATTTCAGGTTTTTTACAAGCCTGAAGGGCGCTGCACAGCGCTGCCAGGCCGATAAAAAACCTCAACATCAGGGCAGTTTTACGTAGCTGCACGAGCTGCTTCGGTAGCCGGATGCCTCCACTTGTATCAAGTACACGCCTTGACGCAAGCCACTCAGGTCGGCTTCAAGTGTTTGGGCCGCTGCATCGAATTGCTGCGACAGCATCAAGCGTCCATTCATGTCAAAAACCCTGATTGATGCCTGGCGCACGGTCTCGGAAAGCGCCACTTGCACCAGCCCATTTCCGGGATTTGGGTAGGCCCGCACACCCAATGCAGCATCAGAAAAGTTGCTGTTGGCGTTGGTATGCGATACCGCTGTATAAGGACCGCCGCTGGCGTTCCACCAGGTTCCTGAATTGGTGGTTTCCAAGCGCAATGCCCGCACGGTATAAAGGTTTCTTCCTTTCAGGTAATTTGTGCTGTCGTAATACACCGTATCGCTGATCAGGTATCCTTTATTCACCCTAAAATAGCCGTTGCTCGCGCTGTCGTAACGATATACGGCATAACCATCTACAGCTCCGTTGGCGCGGTTCCAGGTGAGTTTCACACGGTTGGAAATGCTTTGGGCCTTGAGGTTTGAAGGGCCGGGCACATAAGCCATACGCAAGGTTGGATCGCCCATCAGCGCGATGTGGATGCCTTGTTGTGAATAGTTGAAGTTTCCGCTGAAATAAAAACTACTGTTGTTCTGTGAAATCCTGGTCCCAAACCCAATATGTTTACCCAGTGCCATGTGGTGTACATACCATTTTGGAATGCCGCCCCAGAAACAGGCCAGTGCGCTGTTGGCCAGCGGAGCACGCAGGAAGTTGTTGTTTACATCCCAATCGCCGAAATAGCTGCCTGCCAGGATGGTGAAGATGTTCCGCAGCGAATCAGCCGCGAAATTATTTGTGTTACCGATGCCGCTGCATGAGGTATAAGAACCCGCGCCGCAGCCATAGCTCCACAAATAGGCGCCGCTTTTCTGGGCTGTGAAATAATCGCGGTTGTCAAAAATGCTGTCGGTGCGGAAAAAGGTGGCGAAGTTGTGGTATCCGGTGGATGCCAGGTTCAGGCCGGTGAAGTTGTTGTCAATCAGGGCGCGGTTTACCGAGCGCAATTGACCGGTGCGCCACAGGTGGTTGCGGTTCAGGTATTTACGCACCAGCAGGGTGTCGTTTTTGCTGAAGGAGGTCATGTCGAACAGATCCACACGGCCCACTTCCAGATCCACGGCGCCGGGAACTTTGGTTTGGTCCATTTTGCCGTCGCCGGGAATGTTGTGCAACCGCGGCGAGGAGCCTGTGGTGCGTGTCACCTCGCTGTCGAACCATTCGCCGTCAAGTTCCCCGTAATACAAGTCGGCGGGCCAGGCGCCGGTATGGTTTCCGGAGCCTTCCACGTGCCCGTCGGGCGGTGGAATGAACGATGAACTGTAATCGCCGGAATAGGGAACCGGCACATGCCCAATGATGTAAAGGGTACTTACTTTACCACCACGGCGCTGGTATTCCGCCTGGATGCGGCTGCGCACGGCGGCGGGTTTTTCTTTTCTGCCTGCATACAACATGCTGGTGCTCCAGCCTTCAGACTGTAATTGTTGGTTCAAACGGTTGATTTCATTGTTCAACGGCAGGCGGTAATTGCTGTCAATCAACAGGATGATGCCGCCGTTACCTGGTTGTTCTTCATAACGGTTTCCCGCCCAAACATAACCAAGTGCATCAGTCTGGTTGCTGGCATTCACCTTGGCCACCAAATACTCGTAGGCAAATCCTGCCTTGGCCGAGGCATCTTTCCAACTGGCCGCATTTCCTGCTGCGGTGCCAACCGGCGCCGACCCCCAATCTTCATTGTTCAGGTCGCTGCGGCGGTAAATCTGCCAGCTTCCTGAATAAGATTCCTGAGGCCAGTAAATGGTGATGGTTCCGTCGGGATTGGCAATGGCGCCGGCCATCACCACCTGTGTTTTTGCTACCTGTGCCCATGTATCAGCGCAGGTAAGCAGAAAGCTGAGGAACAATGACCGGGTAATAATTCTTTTCATAAGCTGATGTTGTGTTGGCGAATCTAAAGAATCCTGTCCTTTATTTCCTCAAGCCTTAACGGCGCATGTGCTGCCATTCAAAATTGGGTTCTTGTTAAAAGCTATTCCCGCCAAACAAATCCAAACAATATGAGGCTGAGGTAAATAAGCAGGACATCGAGGGTGAACACCACCATCAAGTCTTTGTAGAATGCGGAGGGAAGAAAGGTTTCCAGACACTTGCGGCTGGCGCTCATTCCGGCAAGCAACACCGGTATGATGACCGGCATGCTGAGTACAGGCGCAATAAGTCCGGCGTGGCGCGTTTTCGCAGAAATGGCCGACACCAGCGTGAGCACGGTGCTGACGCCCAATCCTGTGAGCCAAACGCTGAGCAGGTAAGGCCACCACTGAGGCGCATAAAAACCAAGGAAGAACGAATACAGCAACAAGGTGCCCAGCATCAGAACCGTCATCACCAGGCTGTTATACATGATTTTTGCCAGGATGAGCGAACCCGGATCGCATAGCTGGTAGAGGTAAAGCCAGCGACCCGCAGGCACGGCTATAAAATTCTTTACGATGCCCTGCATGGTTCCGGTAATCACCAGAATCCAGAACATGGCGTTCCAAACCGCTGTTGGCATAACCTGCACGGCCAGATAACATACCAGTACCGTGGTGAATAACTGCAGCATCACACCGGCCAAAACCGCCTTCTGGCTTAAATCACTTTGCCATTCGGCGCGAATCAGTTGAAGAGTTTTGTGCCTGCTTGCCACCTTTTTAGTTATTTCGCAAAGTTATTTAGCGAATCCCAATGCTCGACCACATCCACCATTTAACCGAAGAAGAGAAGAATCTGGTAATTCAGGCACCTGTTTATGTTAGTCTGCTGATTGCCGGCGCCGACGGACATTTTCAACAGGAAGAACAAAAACGGATACTGGAATTGGTGCATACCAAAACCTTTTCTGAACAGTACGAACTGCGTGAACTTTACTCCTCATTGGATCACAACCTGGCCGAGCACCTTCGTCAGATGATGGCATCCCTCCCTGAAGATACCGAAGAACGCCAGGCCATGCTCAGCGGTCTGCTCAGCGGACTGAATGATGTTTTCCCGCGCCTGGAACAGTTCTTCGCCCGCCAACTGTACAAAAGTTTGCGTGAATTTGCGCATTACATCGCACATGCAGATGGCGGTTTCTGGGGCATCTCTGCCGTAAGTGATGCCGAGCGCCAGTGGGTCAAGCTGCCCATGTTGCACGAACCCTTTTCAGAAGAAGATTAACATCGCTGCTCTTGAGCCTGTTTGAGAAAATCCTGGTTGCCAACCGCGGTGAAATTGCCATCAGGGTGATGCGCGCCTGCCGTGAAATGGGTATCCAAACCGTAGCAGTTTACAGTGAAGCCGACCGCAACGCGCTGCATGTGCGCTACGCCGACGAGGCCTTTTGCATTGGTCCCGGTCCGAGTAATCAAAGCTATTTGCGCGGCGATGCCATCATCGAGGTTTGCAAAACCACAGGTGCGCAGGCCGTGCATCCGGGCTACGGATTTCTTTCTGAGAATGCCGGCTTTGCCCGTGCACTAAAGGAAGCAGGTATCGTATTGATAGGCCCTTCTCCCGAAGCCATGGAGGTGATGGGCAGTAAAATTGGCGCCAAGCAGGCCGTAGAAAAATTCGGCGTGCCTTTGGTACCGGGCATCAACGAAGCCATCAGCGATGCCGATGCCGCGCTGCGCATTGCACAGCAGATTGGGTTTCCCGTATTGGTAAAGGCCAGTGCAGGCGGTGGAGGTAAGGGCATGCGCATCGTTGAACGTGCCGAAGATTTTGTGGATGAGTTGGGCAGGGCACAAAGTGAAGCCCGCAGCGCCTTCGGCGACGATTCTGTGTTTATTGAAAAATACGTGGGTGGCCCGCGCCATATTGAATTCCAGATTATGGCCGACACCCACGGGAATATCTGTCACCTGTTTGAACGCGAATGTTCCATCCAACGACGCCACCAAAAGCTGGTGGAAGAGGCGCCCAGCCCGGCGGTAAATGAAGCACTCCGCCAACGCATGGGAGCGGCCGCGGTAAACGTGGCCCGTGCATGTAATTATACCGGCGCCGGCACCGTAGAGTTCCTGGTGGGTAATGATGGCAACTTTTATTTTCTGGAGATGAATACCCGCCTGCAGGTGGAACATCCCGTTACAGAAATGATCACCGGCATTGACCTGGTGCGCGAACAGATCCGTGTAGCCGCCGGACTGCCGCTCAGCTTCACACAGGAAGACCTGCGCATCAATGGCCATGCCATTGAGTTGCGCGTTTGTGCCGAAGATCCGGAAAATAATTTCCTGCCCGATATCGGAACCATTACCGAATACAGCACCCCGAAAGGTCCCGGAATCCGCGTGGATGACGCCATGGAAGCAGGCATGGAAATTCCAATCTTCTACGACAACATGATCGCCAAGTTGATTGTTTGGGGAAGTTCCCGCGAGGAAGCCATGAGCAGGATGCTGCGCGCCATTTCAGAATACAGATTGTCCGGAATTGCCTCTACGCTTGCATTCGGTGCTTTTGTGATGAAGCACGAAGCCTTCACTTCAGGCCATTTTGACACAGGGTTCATCGGCCGGCATTTCAAGCCAGAGTACCTGAACCACCACGCATTTGAGGGTGAAGAAGAAGCCGCTGCAGCGATGGCCGCTGCCTTCGCCTGGAAAAACAAAGCTGTTGCCGCACCCACAGTAGTGCAGGCGCCTGCTGCAAGCTTGTGGAAGCTCCGCAGGGAACGAAGAAGGTAACACTGCTGCCGTTGCTCAACCCATGTTCATCGTTCTCCAAAGTACGGATGAACTTATGGTTTGTGGAAGATAATTTCGAATTCAATAATCCGAATCAACAAACGGGCCCATGAACAAAATCCTCATCATAGACGACGTACATCCGCTGCTGATGGAAGCAATGGAGACAGCCGGCTTCGAGGTTGTTTATCGCCCTGATTGTACCAAGGATGAAGTGCTGGCATTGGCTGCTGATTGTTCGGTGCTGGTGCTGCGCAGCAAAATCACGGTGGATGAGGCGCTGCTTCGGGCATTACCCAAGCTTCGGCTCATCGCCCGCGCCGGGGCCGGTACCGATAATATTCATGAAGCGTCTTGTAATGAGCTAGGCATTGGTGTGGTACATGCAAGTGGTGCCAACAGCGATGCGGTAGGCGAACAAACCCTTGGCATGCTGCTTTCACTGATGTCGCGAATTGCCAAAGGAGATCGTGAAGTGCGCCGTGGTATTTGGAATCGGGAAGGAAACCGCGGCGTGGAACTGAAAGGTAAAACCGTGGGCGTTATTGGCTGCGGTTATACAGGCAGCGCCTTCGTGGAACGGCTGGCGCCCTTTGGTGTTCAAGTATTGGTTTTCGACCCGTACAAAGAAATTCCCCAATGGCCGCATGTGCGACAAACCGGAATGGATGCGCTGTTTCAAGATGCCGACGTTTTGAGCCTGCATGTTCCCCTGACCCATGAAACCCGTTTCATGGTGAATGCCGATTTCCTCTCCAGATTCAGCAAGCCGATTTATTTACTGAATCTAAGCCGGGGCGCGGTTTTGCGTACTAAAGATGCAGCCCGCGCACTGCAACAGGGACAACTTCGGGGGCTGGCTCTGGATGTTCTGGAACAAGAACCGCCGGAACACATGTCTTCCGAAGATAAACTTTGGTTTGCGAAACTTCTGGCCATGGAAGAAGTACTTTTTACCCCGCATGTAGGCGGTTGGAGTACAGAATCATACGAGCGAATTTCGGGAGTATTGGCTGCTCGAATAATCCGCTGGTTCAATCGAGAAGCCAAAATGCCTGTTTCACTATTGGATTATTACAAAATTTGAGGGAATTTGCGCCCTTGCTCTAAAACTGTAAAAGAGATAAACAGAGTATGAATAAAACACTACGTTCACTGCTTGCTGTCACAGCCTTTATAGGCTTCAGCTTCGGCCTTCAGGCACAGACCAACTATGGGGAGCTGCGCGGTGTGGTGACCAATGCTGAGACCAAACAACCCATTGTAGGTGCCACCCTCGTGCTTGTGCGCGACGGCGTGGAGGCCGGCAAGGTGAATAGCGGTAATGGCGGTCGCTACTACTTTAAGACCATTGACCCGGGGAATTACATGCTCATCACTTCATTCAATGAGATGGGTACAGATTCCGTTACGGTGAAGATTGTTGAAAACGTACCCCAGGAAGAAAACGTGCGCTTGTATCCTAAGGCGAGCAGCATGCGTACACTCGTGATCCGTAGCAAGGTTCAGAAAAAGGTAATCGACCGCACGGGCAACACGGCGGTAGTTACTCGAGATGATCTTGTTAAAATGAACAGCCGCAGTGTGGCCAGCATTGCTACGGCAAGTGCCGGTGGTGTGGTTTCCACAGCGCAAGGCATTTCTTTCCGCGGATCGCGGGCAGATGGAACGGCTTACTACGTGGACGGAGTTCGCGTAATTGGTAACCTCACGTCCATCCTTGCAGGCCAGCAGCAAGTAACCGTAATCCAGGGTGGTGTTCCCGCTCAGTACGGTGACTTTACCGGTGGTGCAATCAGCGTAACCACGCGCGGTATTTCCAGAAATTACATCGGCAGCCTTGAAGCCATCACCTCACAGCAATTGGACCCCTATGGATACAACCAGATTGAAGGTTACCTGTCGGGTCCGCTGCTCATTGCGAACAAAGGAAACAAATCAAAGGAATTTGTTCGCCTCGGTTTCTCTTTGTCCGGAAGTGGTAACTACACCAAAGACCGCGCCCCTGTGGTAACAGGTGTGTATGTGGTGAAAGAAGATAAACTGCGCGAAATCGAAGAGCGTCCCCTCATTGCCACACCCAACGGCTTGGTGCATTCAGGGAACTTCCTTCGCGAGAGCGATCTGGAATTGCTGAAAGCCAGACCAAATTCCGGTGCCAACACCGCCGCCCTGCAGGGTAAGC
The DNA here is from genome assembly GCA_041170785.1 of Bacteroidota bacterium. GTDB lineage: Bacteria > Bacteroidota > Bacteroidia > NS11-12g > UBA955 > REEB481. The sequence continues at coordinate 29,542 of JBEDND010000146.1, forward strand.
TGGTGTATCAGTTCAACAAACAAACAGACTTTACGGTGTTTGGCAGCTACTTCGGCCAGAGCGCATATTCAGCATCTAACTCCATCATGAACTTTGGTCTGAACCCCCGCACAGACGCCAGCACTGTGCGTACATATGCCAGGTTCACACAAAAATTGAAGAATGCAGAAGGTTCTGCCATCCAGAACGCATTTTATACCATCCGCTTTGATTACCAGAGCAGTGCATCCAAAACACGCGATGCAAATCACTTGGACAGGTACTTCGATTACGGAAACCTCGGTGCCTTCACACATTATCCCACCGAAGCATTTGCGTATTCTCATGGCGATGCCAGCGGAAACCCAAACAGGCAGCCACGCCGGGTGCGCGACCAGTTCGGCAACATCGTATTTATCAGGGACTACTGGGAACAAATAGGTTTTACCGACACACTGGTAACCTTTACGCCCAGCGGCCTGAACCCCTTGCGTGCCAACTATACCAGCAACCTTTACGATTATATCGCTGGTTTGGGCGGCAAGGTGCGTAACGACAATACCATCATCAACAACCAAGGTTTGTTGAATGGATTCAATCCTCCAAACGTTTACTCACTGTGGTCCACTCCAGGAACTGTAACCGCCAACTGGAGTAAAAGCCAGGCGGAGCGTTATACCGTGTTTGCAATGGGTGAGTTCCAAGTGAAAGGCAAGGAAGCGGAAGGTCAGTTGCGTACACCACACGACATCCAGTTTGGCTTGACCTACGAACAGGAAATCCAGCGCGGCTATGGCCTTGGCGCCAATGGACTGTGGATTCTGATGCGCCAGCTGGCCAACAAACACATCTCTGAACTGGATGTAAACAATCCCATCCTTTCTTACGATCAATGGGGCGTTTTCCAGGATACCGTGCGCTACAACCGCCTCATCAACTACAACGAACAGAGCATGTTCGACAAGAACCTCCGCTCCAAGTTGATCGCAAGCGGTGCTAAAGACGTGTACGGAAAACCAATCACCGAAAGCACCTTCCTGGACATCAATGCCATGGATCCTTCAACCTTCGACCTGAACATGTTCAATGCAGATGAACTGCTGAACAATGGTAATGGTTACGTTTCTTACTTCGGTTATGACCATTTGGGTAATAAGGTGCGCGGACGTCCGGCCATCGATAACTTTATCTTCGACCGCGACAACCGTACCATTGGTGCCTTCCAGCCTGTGTATATGGCTGCCTGGGTTCAGGACCAGTTTGCATACAAAGACCTGATTCTTCGTGTGGGTCTGCGTATGGAACGCTATGATGCGAACCAGCGCGTACTGGAAGATCCTTACAGCCTGTATCCAATGAAGACTGCTGCTGAGGTTACTGAATTGAATGGTCTAAATGTACTGCATCCCGACAACATCAAGGGTACATATAAAGTTTATGTGAACGACATCAATTCACCCACCCGCATCATTGGATATCGCGATGGTGTACAGTGGTATGATGCCAATGGCGGTGAAGTAACCAACCCTGAAATTCTTGCAAACCAAACCAGCAACGGACGTATTGCACCTTACCTGGTTGACCCGAATAACCAGCAGATTACACCTGCGTCCTTCAAAGACTTTACCCCGGCAATCAACATGTTGCCACGTATTTGGTTCCAGTTCCCCATCGACAGAACCAAATTGTTCTACGCCAGCTACGACGTACTGGCACAGCGCCCCAATGCCGGTGCTTCTTTCCTGACCATTGATGAATTATACTTCCTTAAAAACAGACAGGGTAGTGTAATCTCCAATGGCGACTTGAAGCCACGTATTAAAACCGATTATGAAGTGGGCTTCAAGCAGCAAATCGGAAGAACAAGCGGCATTGAACTTACTGCGAGCTACAGTGAAATTCGCGGGGATTTCGGATTGTATCAAATCAACCAAGGCTTTCCGGTTACCTATTCTACTTACAGAAACATTGACTTCAGTACTGTCAAGAGTTTCCGAGTGCAGTACATCCTGACCCAACTCGGTCCGGTTAGCCTGACCGCAAACTACACCTTGCAGTTTGCCGACGGAACAGGTTCCAACATCAACTCTCAGCAGGCGCTGATTGCCAGCAACCAGCCCAACCTGCGCACCATGATTCCTTTGGGTGAACTCGACATCCGTCATGCCATCAAAGGTGTGTTCAACATTGGTTGGGAAGGTGGCAAGGATAAGTATGGTAAGAACCTCTACACCGGCCCAAGGATTGGTGGAAAAGAAGTGTTCAAATTCACCAACCTGAACATGATGTTCTTCGCCATCAGCGGAGCACCTTATACACCCACTACACAGCCTGTACAGATTGGCGCCGTAGATCGTGCACAGATCAAGGGCGTTCCGTTTGGAGCCCGTTTGCCCTGGCAGTTTACCATCAATGCCAACCTGAGCAAGTCGTTCGAAATCAACCGCGGAACCGGCAAGCGCCCGCTGATGGCTAATGCATACCTGTGGGTAGAAAATGCACTCAATGGCCGCAACATCGTGAGCGTTTATCGCTACACCGGACTGCCTACAGACGATGGATTCCTGAATTCACCACAAGGTCAATTGGCCATTCAGCGCCAAATCAATGCACAGAGCTATGTTGATTTGTACCGCGCACTGCTGAACACCCAGGGTGGTAACTACGCAGCACCAAGAACCATTCGTTTGGGTATTCGCTTCAACATCAACTAAGATCTTAGGATAGCATCTATTAAATAGGTCTTTAAAGCAACAGTGATATGAGACAAAGAGCAAAATATATCTTCAGCGGTATGCTGATGTTGGTGGCCCTGTCAGCCGTTCAGGCCAGGCCCGTTACCAACTTGAATCCACGGAGTAAACCCATTACCCAGGATCGCCGCATGAACATGTTCGCCAATACCTGCGAACCTGCTACGCAGAGTGCCGACATGGACATCAATAACGTGCGTACCAAAATCCTGAACGGTGGCGACATGTGGTGGGATTTGAACAATCCTAAGTATGAAGTACCAAAAGTTACCGATGCAAATGCAGTGCGTAAACATGCGCTGTTTAGCGGTGCCTTGTGGATTGGCGGTCTGGACGACGGTGGGAACCTGAAGCTGGCGGCCATGACTTACCGTCAGCGCGGAAGCGATTTCTGGCCGGGTCCGTTGGACACAACAACCGCCGGCACCGATCCACAGCGTTGTAAAGCCTATGACCGTATCTGGAAAGTGACCAGAACGGAAATGGAAGAAGCCGAAGCCAATAACTGGATAAATCCGGCTGCCGGTATCACCGAATGGCCTGCTGGTCTGAACCGTCCTTATGCCACCAGTTCTACAGAGCCTAAATCATTGGCACCATTTAAAGACATCAACAGCAACGGCATTTATGAACCATTTCAGGGCGAACACCCGGTACTGGATACCCGCCGACCTATCAGTGAAAACGGCGTAGATCGCCAGCCCGACATGATGCTGTGGTTCTGCTACAACGATAAAGGAAACATCCACAGTGAAACACAAGGCGTTCCCATTGGTATAGAACTGCATACCACCGCATTTGCCTTCGCTACGAACGACGAAGTGAACAACATGACTTTCTATTCTACAGAAGTCATCAACCGCAGTTTCAGCAAAATCAACCAAACCTATTTCGGCCAGTGGGTTGATGCGGATCTTGGCAACTACGCGGATGACTACGTTGGTTGTGATGTAGATCGCGCTCTGGGTTACTGCTACAATGGTGATGAAGACGATGAAGGCGTATTGGGTTATGGCCTGAATCCTCCTTCTGTTGGGGTTGACTTTTTCGAAGGTCCGCGTGACTCTGCCGGTAATGAACTGGGCATGGGCGCGTTCATGTATTACAACAACGACAACAACCCCATCAACGGAAACCCCGATCTGGCTCAGGAATTTTACAACCTGCTTCGCGGCCGTTGGCTCGGTGGCCAGAACGTAACCTTTGGCGGAAACGGCATCGGCGGGTCACAAACTACCCGTTACATGTTCTCTGCAGGTACTGATCCTGAATTCCCTGGTCAATGCTGGGATGAACGCAGCTCAGGGAACCGCCCGGGTGACCGCCGCTTCTTGCAGTCTTCCGGCCCTTTCACCATGTATCCCGGTGCAGTTAACCGTGTGACCGTGGGTGTGGTTTGGGCGCGTACCACTTCCGGTGGCGCGGGTCAGCCATGTGCCGGTGCTGCTCAGGGTTCCTTAACCTTGCTCAGATTGGCTTCCGACAAAGCACAGCGTTTGTTCAACAACAACTTTAAAATCCTTGACGGGCCTGATGCTCCAGATGTGGAAATGCAGGAACTTGAAGGTGAACTGGTGATGAAGCTGGTAAACACCAACAGCAAAAAAGTTGAAGGTTACACTGAAGCCTACATCAACGAAGCCAATAAGCAACTTACCTATAAATTCCAAGGTTACCTTGTGTATCAGCTCAAAGACGCTACCGTAAATACCGGTGACCTTGAGAATGTGGATAAGGCGCGCCTCTTGTTCCAGTGCGACGTGAAAGACAATTTTGCACAGATCATCAACCGCGTATTCGACCCTAAGGTGAATGCCTATATTCCTGAGGAAAAAGTAAACGGTGAGAACAATGGGCTGAGCCATTCCTTCAGCATCAAGAAGGATCTGTTCGCAACCGGTGCCAACCAGGGTTTGGTGGATTTCAGAACCTACTATTACATGGTGCTTTCCTATGGCGTACTTGCGGATGATACCTTGTCCACAGAGCCTGTGCAGTTCCTTGCAGGCCGTAGGAATATTCAGGTAGTAAAAGCAATTCCTCACAAAACAGATCCTGAGAATTTCGGAACCCGTTTGAATGCGGGCTACGGCAGCGGTCCTACGCTGCAGCGCATTGAAGGACGTGGAAATGGTGGAAACGTGCTTGAGTTCACTGAGGAAACCGTCAACGAAATATTGGCGAACAACGAAAGCAAGTTCCCCAAATACCTGGGCGGAAATGGCCCGGCGAAAATCAAAGTTGTAGATCCGCTGAAAGTTCCTAAAGCGAATTTTGAACTCTACATCTTGGAGCCTAATCCCCGCACGCAGCCTACTGCGCAGGGATGGCAGGACACCATCCGTTCTACGAGTCGTTGGATGTTGGTGAACAAAACCACCAACGATACCGTATTCAGCGATACCACGCTTGCGTACAAGTTTGAATCACTGCAAGGAAGGGCTGCCCTGACCAACAATCCAAGTCCATCCAAGGTGGGAAGGGTAAATTTGAACGATTGGGGTCTGAGTATTGAAATGGAACAGGTGAATAACCCTGGCACCAAGCCTCAGGCAGATGTTGCGAATGGACTGCTCGACTGGAGTGTTGAGTTTGAGGATCCGGGAAGGCCCTGGCTCACAGCAATTGTCGATAACGATGCTGCTCAGGGAACAGGCATTTGGCAAAACTGGATCCGTTCAGGCAATGCAGGTCGCGGAAGTACCTTCAGTCCCTATGAGCATGACATGCAGGATGCAAGCGGAAACCCGCTGGATCCCAACGGTTCGTATGAGAAAATCTGGAATGGAAGAATCGCACCCTATGCCCTGGCAGCACGCGCCGGTCTTGAAGCCACCACCAATAGAAACACTTTTGGAATGGCTTGGAGAAACAGTGCTGTTTCTGACAATCCATTAACCGAACTCGCAAGCATTGACCTGGTGATTACTCCGGATCGTTCCAAATGGACAGAATGTATCGTTCTTGAAATGGCGGATGATCAGGTGAAGAGCAGCACTGAAGGTCAGATGGATAAATTCAACATGCGTTGGGGAAGCAGCCGCGACAGGGAGCTGAAAGCTACCGGTGGTCAGGGCAAGAGTTATTTCCCGGGTTATGCCATGAATTTGGAAACCGGCGAACGATTGAATCTGGCTTTTGGTGAAGACAGCTATCTGCCAGGGGAAAACGGTCAGGATATGATCTGGAACCCTACATCAACGTTCTTTAACGACAATGGCAATTATCCTGCATTGGGCGGTAAGCACTTCATCTATGTATTCGGAACCGGTCATAGTTTCGGTGTACAGCGCACTGTAAAAGGTAAAAAGTATCCTGAGGGCATCAACGATTATGCTTCTGTGCTTCTTCCCGGTTCTGCCGGAGCTTCACCCGGAACCGTTGACAAGAGAAGGGTACTTTCTCAAATTATGTGGGTGATTCCAACGATGATGACACCGGGCTATTCTATGAAAGATGGAGTTCCGCCAACTGAAGTTCGCATCCGCATCCGAATAAAGAAGGCATACACCACCTATAACACTTCAGGAGCACCTGTCAATAACAACCTGCCGGTTTATGCCTTCAACAGCGAAGACATTGCTCCGGCCATTTCCACAGAGCATGGTAAGAAATCTCTGGATTTGGTAAATGTGGTGCCCAACCCTTACAGGGCATTCAGTAAATACGAAACCAGTCCAATTGATGCACGTGTGAAAATCACAAACCTGCCACCAACATGTACCATCAGTATTTACAACCTGAGTGGTGCTCTGGTGAGGCGTATTGAGAAGGCTGATGACCGCACCTTCGTAGATTGGGATTTGAAGAATGACGCCAGTGTTCCGATTGCGAGTGGTTTGTACATCATCCACGTAAAGGCCCCGGATTTAGGTGAGAAAATCATCAGGTGGTATGGCATCATGCACTCTGTGGACCTTGATAGTTATTAAAGGATTTTAACCCCAAAAAGAAAAGAAACATGAATCTTAATAAAGCATGGAGCCTTGCCGCAGCACTTTGTTCAGGTATTGCGCTATGGGCAGGTAATCCCGACCGTCAGGGACAGGCAGGTGCCCAACAATTGGTGGTGAATGGCTGGGGCCGCAACTCCTCATGGGGTTGGTCTGGGGTAAGTACTGCCAAGGGTGTTGAAGCAAGTTATGTGAATATTGCCGGCCTGGCTCGTGCAAACATGACCGAAGCAGCGTTCTCACGAACCAATTGGCTCAGCGGCAGCGGTATCAACATCAATAGTTTCGGACTGGCTCAGAAGGTGAGTGAAGACGGCGTGCTTGGCGTAAGCGTCATGCAATGGCAAGTGGCACCCATCGTGATTACCACCGAAGATCAGCCTTATGGCGGTTTGGGAACATACCGCGTGAGCATGACAAACTTTGGTGTTGGCTATGGTAAAACCTTCAACACCATCACTGCCGGTGTAATGTTCCGTGCCGTAAGTGAAGGAATTCCGGATGCCAGGGCATTGGGTGTGAGTATGGATGCCGGCGTTCAATATGTGAATTCTGCCAATCCTGCCAGTACCATTAAGAAGAACGACATCCATTTCGGTTTGGTGGTGAAGAACATCGGTCCGGATATGCGCCACACCGGTGATGGTTTGAGCACCAAAGCGGTGGTTACAAATGGTGATTATACCAAAACCCTCCAGCATCGCGTGGATCGTTTCCAGCTGCCTACCGTGCTTGCAATGAGTGCCGCTTACGATTTCCGTCTGGACCGTGACCCCGGATTGTACATGCACCGTTTAACCTTGGCACTTGGTTTCGCAAACCATGCCTTCCAGAATAACGAAACGAGTCTGGGCATGGAATATGCGTACAACAACTTCATTTCCGGAAGATTGGGCTTTACCTATCAGGAGGGCATTTTCAATTACGATACGCGAATCACTGCCTACACAGGACTGAATGCAGGCTTGTCTTTGGATGTGCCCTTTAAGACAGGTAAGGACAGCAAATCCAACCTAGGTATTGATTACAGCTATCGCGCCACGAATCCGTTTGGAGGAACACATACCTTCGGTGTGCGCATTGACCTGAATTACGAAAACGAATAAGGCCGAAACTTATCTTTGTAGTGTTGCACTCTAAAGGGTGCAACACTTTTTTTTTAACCCCAAGCGATAAAGCGAATAAGAATTATGAGCGAGATTACATATCTGACAAAAGAAGGCATGGAGAAACTGAAGCAGGAACTCCATGAATTAAAAGCGGTGGAACGTCCCAGAATTTCACGCGCTATAGCTGAGGCACGAGAAAAAGGTGACCTCAGTGAAAATGCTGAATACGATGCGGCAAAAGAAGCTCAGGGTATGTTGGAAATGAAGATAGCGCAGCTGCAAACCTTGCTGTCTAATGCCCGCCTCATTGATGCTTCTAAGGTAGATACAAGTAAGGTTACCATCCTCAGCTCTGTTCGCGTCATGAATTTCAGTCTGAAAAAAGAATTCACCTTTATGTTGGTGAGCGAGAAAGAAGCAGATTTAAAGCTTGGTAAGATTTCAGTTAAATCTGCGATTGGTTCGGCTTTGATGGGCCGTCAAGTTGGGGATGTAGTGGAAGTGCAGGTTCCTGCCGGCCTCATGAAAATGGAGGTTCTGGAAATATTCCGTTAAATGGCGTCTATTTTTACGAAAATCATAAACCGGGAAATACCGGCACATATTCTTGCAGAATCAGAACGTTTTATTGCGTTTCTGGACGTGAACCCCTTGGTTATGGGCCATGCTTTGGTTGTGCCGAAGGCTGAAGTGGATGATGTGTTCGATTTGGCTGACGTTGAACTTCAGGAGGCACTGACATTCGCGCGCACCGTTGCCCAGGGCATCCGGAAAGTGATTTCCTGCCGGAAGGTTGGTGTTTCAGTAGTTGGGCTTGAGGTGCCACATGCCCATATTCACCTGATTCCGCTGAACCGCGTGGATGATATGAATTTTGGAAAACCCAAGCTGAAACCGGAACAAAGCGAATTGGCCAGTTTGGCAGCAGCAATACGCACCGCTATCGAGCACTAATTACAACAGCCTTTTAGGGTTGTTGCTGATAAACTTAGCCCAGGCATCCTTTTTAGCATTCTTTTTGTTCTGTGTGCGGCCAATTTTGCCGGGGTCAGCTTGAAAGAAATGGCAAACGCTGGCCGCGAGCCCGTCCGTAGCGTCAAACTTTTCCGGAAGAACATCAATAGACATTAATTGTTGTAGTATGGCAGCAACCTGTTCTTTGCTGGCGCTCCCATTGCCTGTTACGCTTTGCTTGATTTTTCTGGGACTGTATTCGAATACTTCAACATCTTTATCAAGGGCAGCACCAATAGCAACACCCTGAGCACGTCCCAGCTTCAGCATGCTTTGTACGTTTTTGCCAAAAAATGGAGCTTCTAATGCCATCTCGCCAACACTATGTAACAAGATCAGCTCTGTCATTCTTATGTGGATACGCTTTAGTCGTTCGGCATGGTCTCTAACTTTCTCCAACCGAAGTACACCCAGGTCAAGCATCTCGAAACGTTTCCCATTACAGCCAATTACGCCATACCCAAGAATTTGGGTGCCGGGGTCAACGCCAAGAATGATACGCTCAAAGGAAATTGGTGCCATAGTGGCAAAGTTCCGATTTTGTCGGGGCATTTTAAATTTTAAATATCCGTTGATTCGAACCCGTCCCTACGTTGTAGGGATGCCAGGGCGGCTCAGAAGATGAACTGTTGCACAATGTTTGTGTGTTCAGCGATTTTGAACAGGAGTTTTTCCCGGCTGTATTTTTTAATTTTTCGTTCCATGATCAGCGCCTCTGTTTTGGAGGGATAAAGAAAAACTGCCACGAGTTTCCATGGCCCTTTCTGAGCAGTGGAAGCCACTTCATTGTTGTTGTGTTGTAAGATTCTGATTTTGGGCTGAGCAGAAACTCCCTTGTAAAAACGTCCGTTGTTGTTTTGGATGATGTAGAGGTAAAAGGACATAAAACATGCAAATGAGAAAAAAAGAAAAGCCCCCATTACTGGGGGCTTTTGCAACGGATTGCGGAACGGACGGGACTCGAACCCGCGACCTCCGCCGTGACAGGGCGGCATTCTAACCAACTGAACTACCGATCCGTAAAAGAACAAAGTCGTTAATTTTTAGAGTCTTGAGGCGACGACCGTTTGACTGTATTTTTAGTAGTTGACTCGAACCCGTCCCTACCCAGTAGGGATGCCAGGGCGGCATGCTGAGCAACTGAACTACCGATCCGTAAAAGAACAAAGTCATTAATTTTTAGAGTCTTGAGGCGACGACCGTTTGACTTACCTGCTTCTTTTCAGGGTTTTCCCCATACGGGAGTGCAAAGATAAAAAACCTGTTTCCAAAATTGCAAGTCGATTTCAGAAATCCGAAGATTTTTTTGTGTTAGGTGTGAAAAACCTGAGAAACAACAAGCCAAGAAACGCTGCGGTTGCACTGGCAATGAGGATGCTAATCTTTCCTGTTTGAATGAACGTTACATCATGAAAAGCGAGGTTGGCAATGAAAATGGACATCGTAAAACCTATTCCTGCCAGCATACCCGATCCCAATACGTGGGCGAATCTTACACCTTTTCCTAGTTTTGTAAAGCCCAGCCAATTACTCGCATAGGCGAACAAGGTTATTCCCAATGGTTTACCAATGAGCAAGCCTAGGAAAATGCCCATGCTTTCCGGATTTCCAAGAGATTCCATGATTTCAGATTCAAGGATTAAAGCAGTGTTTGCAAGGGCAAAAAGTGGAATGATGATGAACCCTACCGGTTGATGCAACGCATGTTGGAGTTTGTAGGAAACACTCCCTTTCGTGCCTTGTTCAAAAGGAATAACAAATGCGAGTAAAACACCTGTAATTGTGGCATGAATGCCGGAATGCATCATGAATATCCACATCAGCAAGCCCGCAGGTAGGTATATCCACAAATTCGTGATGCCGCGTTTGGCGAGTATGAAGAGGAAAGCCAGAATGGCCATGGCTAAACCAAAATACAACAGTGAAAATCCATGCCCATAAAAAATGGCAATCACGAGAATGGCACCAAGGTCATCAATAATGGCCAATGCAGTGAGGAATACTTTTATACTCAGGGGAACCCGGCCACCTACAAAACTCATGATGGCAATGGCAAAGGCGATATCAGTTGCCGTAGGAATTCCAATGCCGCTTAAGGTGTCCGTGCCACGGTTGAACAACCAGTAAATCAATGCGGGAACAATCATTCCCCCTACAGCTCCGATAACAGGCAACAGCGCACGCTTTCGATCGCTTAGTTCACCGATGTACAATTCACGTTCAATTTCCAATCCAACCATTAAAAAAAAGATGGTCATCAATCCATCATTAATCCAATTGGCGATGCTCAGATTAAAGTCCAACGGTCCCAAATTGAAACCCAACTTGTATTCCCAAATAGAAGCATAAGTACTTCCGATGCTGCTGTTTGCAATCAATAATGATATGACCGTACAGACAAAGAGCAGAATGCCAGATACCTTTTCGCTTTTTAGAAAGTCTTTGAATAGTGCGGTTAATCTCAGAGACCTCTTGCTGTTTTTTCCACCGGACATGCGGCAAAATTAAAGGTTTGATTCAAGCGGACTCTATTTTTGAAGGATGGTCGATGAACGGCTTCACAATTTGTGGATGCGTCGCTGTTTTGAACTGGCGCAACGCGGCTTGGGATCAACTGCGCCAAATCCGTTGGTCGGATGTGTGGTGGTGCAGGATAACCGCATCATCGGCGAAGGTTGGCACCAAAAATACGGTGGCCCTCATGCTGAAGTTGCGGCAATAACTTCTTCCGGCTTGTCCCAAATTCCTTCAGATGCTACCGTTTATTTGAACCTGGAACCTTGCGCCCATTTTGGCAAAACACCTCCATGTGCCAATATGCTGGTGGAATTTGGCGCCAAACATGTGGTTACAGCCATGCAGGATCCTTTTCCTGCTGTTCAGGGTAAAGGCTTACAAATACTCCGCGCAGCCGGTGTTGTTGTAGAAACAGATGTGCTTTCTGAAGAAGCCAGATGGCTCAACCGCCGGTTTGTGAGTGCGGTGATCCAAAAGCGGCCCTGGATTATTCTTAAATGGGCCGAAACAGCCGATGGTTTTATGGCTGATCTGCAAGTGCAACGCCGTCAAATTTCCGGCGCAGCCGCCCAAATCCTGCTGCATCAATGGCGCTCAGAAGAAGGTGCCTTTCTCATTGGAAGAACAACGGCCCAATCGGATCGTGCCTTATTGACCAATCGTTTCTTTGGGAGCCGTCAGCCCTTGCGCCTGGTGGCCGATCCTCAACTTTCCCTGAACCTTGACCTGCCCATCTTCAATGACCATGCGCACACCTGGATCCTCAATGAACACAAGTCGCATGAAGTGGATCACCTGCGCTGGGTTGCCTACGGTGATGATTTTTTTGGGGTGTTGTTTGCACGGCTGCTCGAAGCCGGAATCCAATCGCTGGTGGTGGAAGGAGGTCCGGAAACGCTACAGCGCTTCATCGCTGCGGGTTATGTAGATGAAGTCCGCATCATTCGATCAAGAAGGCAATATTGGAGCCATGGAATTCCAGCTCCGGTGGTGCATGGAACCCTGAAGGAATCCATCCAGTTAAAAGAGGATGAAGTCCTCACCTTTGTGCTATGATCTGGCTCATTTGTTCCATCTTGCTTTCGGCATCGCTGATGCTCTTGTTCCGATGGTTCTCCAAAGTTGGCATTCATACCCAAACGGCCATCGTGGTGAACTATTTCGTATGCATGGTTACAGGTACGGCCCTCGCTGGTAAAAACCACATCTTTCACGTCGATTTGCCAGGTAAGCCTTGGTTCTGGCCTTGTTTGCTGCTGGGCATTTTGTTCATTTTGGTATTCAGTGCCATGGGGAAATCTGCACGCATTGCAGGAAGCGCTTTAACCGCCATGGCCTCGAAAATGGGCTTGCTCATTCCGGTGTTCATGGCCGTGTTGTTTTTGGGTGAAGCCTGGAATTGGACCATTATTCCGGGCTTGTTGTGCACCCTCTTTGCCTTGGTGATGTTAAATCCCGGGCGCAATGGTGCGGGTTCCCAAATGGACATACAGGCGCTGATTGTGCTTCTGGTGGTGTTCTTCGGTTCCGGTTTTGTAGATGCAGGCGTGAAGCTCATCCAGCATTTTTATTTGGCAGAAAGCAGCGCCGATGAAACCATTACACTTATTTTTTCAGGAGCCTTTATCACCGGACTTTTTCAGCAATTGCTCAAAAAGAAATCAGCCGAAAATAAACTCAGTTTGAAAGATCTGGGCGGAGGCGTGTTGTTGGGCGTGTGCAATTACGGTTCCATGTACACGCTGATGCAGGCTTTGAATACCAGCGGACTTCCCGGATCGTTTTTGTTTCCGGTGAATAACCTCGGAGTGGTCATGGTAACTACTGCTGCAGCCATGCTCCTGTTCCGGGAACTGCTTACACGCCGGCAATGGCTGGGCCTGAGCTGCGCCGCCGTTGCCATTTTGCTGCTCAGCATAGGCGCGTAAATGTGCGGCGTTCAGCGGCAGATGTTGCGAATAGACTGCTTCACCGCCCATGTAGTGTACCACCACAAGATGGCCGACACCAGCAATACCAGCACGATGGATTCCCAAGATGGCCAAAGGCTGGTTTCAAATCCTTTTTCTCCCAAGAAGTTCCCCATCCAAACTTGTGCAGTTGCCATGCCCAGGATGGAAATTAATGTGATGCTTGCGAGCATGCGCGTAAACGAACCTGCGATGGGCGCTGCTATCGCGCGCGGCGTGTATCCAATGAGAAACAACACGCGGATGTCACGGGCAGCGCGATAGGCAAGTATTTGACTGAACTGAATCAATCCGAGCAACGACAACAAAACCACCAGAATGCCAAGTCCCAATACGATGCTCAGCACCACCAGCAGCAAGGTGTTGAGCCTGGATGTTTTCAATTTATCGCCACCGGCTATTTCGTAGGTTTGTTCCGAAAAAAAGCGACTTATTTCAGGAGAAGCAGGGTCTTCGGCGGCAACAATCAGCCGGTCAGGAAGGTCTTTACTGCCGGTGCCATATTCCGTATTTGCCCAGCTTAAAAAAGCGTCCGGAACCAAAACCGAAGGTACGCGCTCGGTAAACCCGGCGATGTAAGCTTTGTAATATGCCGATTTCCCCCGACCTGTGATCAACACATCGAACCGGATGTTTTTCAGCACTGATTCAGGCACAATAGGCAAGCCCTGACCTCGGGCAAAGCCGAAATTGTACATTTTGAGGTAATCGGAAGGTATGATCATGGGTAGCTCGGCGTCGCCAGGTTGCCAATCCCACGAAATGTCTTCCAGTTCCAGAAAACCATCGGGTACCGACTCGAAAAACAAGTCTGTCGTTAAACCCGGAATTTCCGAACCCATGCCGGCGTTAAACTGGGCACGCACCTTAAATGAACTGCTTCTGAAGGAGCCAATCTTACTGATACCCTTAACTTGTTGAAGCGATGCAATATCTTGTGGCGAAAACCGTCCGGCTGAACCGGAAATGGTGTTCAGCAGCGAGACCTTTTTGTTGATGACCAGATAATCAGCACCTAGCAGGTCTTTTTGTCGGGATAAGATTTTGTGGAAGGTGAGGTAAGCCTGGCTGCAGGTTCCCAGCAGAAACAAACCGGCAAAAGCTCCGCACAGGGCCAGGACAAGCTGTTTCTTGCTGCCAGAACTGTTGATGAGCTGATGCAATAAACCTTTCTGCTGTTTCATACGCTGAGGTGTTGGAAGGTATGCGGCAGGCGGTGGTCCTGGTCCAAGCCGGTAATCAATACTGCTGCATTCTGCCCTGCGGCCTGTTCCATTACCAATTCAAGCACCAGGTCTGCATTGGCGCGGTCTAAATGGCTTGTCGGTTCGTCTAAAAGCAAGTATTGAAAAGGCTGGCACAAAGCCCTGACCACGGCAACTCGTTGCTGTTGGCCCATGCTCAATTGTCCGCATGGTTTTTCCAGATATGGCGCCAGTCCAAGCCGTTCAGCCATGGATATTGCCTGACTCATGGAGTGCGAAGTTTCAAGGTCACATTTCAATTTCAGGTTGTCATGCGCGCTCAGTTGCGGAAACAACTTCAAATCCTGAAACACACAGGCAAAGGTGTTTTGTCGCAGTATGGACCAGTCAACGGCATTCAGTACAGAAGCCGGCCGGCCGTTAATTTCATATTTGCCGCTGTAATCATGCCGAATGCCGTAGGCAATATTGACGAGGGTTGATTTCCCCCGTCCTGATGAGGCGATGATGGCGAAATGATTTCCGGGATGAACCTCCAGCCTTGAGCGCCAAACACTGTTTTGTGCGGCCTGTTCAGCCAGTGGAACAGGAAGGATATGGTCAAATATCAGCGTCATTTTTTGCGGCCTCAAGGACCATATCCAGAATTTGCGCAAGGGCGTTTTCCTTCTGATCCTTCATCACCAGTTTGAGGGTGCTGTGCTCTGAGTTGCCGCTGGCCACTACGTGTGAAAAACGTTTCATGTTGCGCACAACAACTGCCTGCTCCCGCGATGATAAGTTTTGTTCCAGCATCCAGTAGGGGAAATGATCTTCATCGAAATCAATCCAAAATTGAAATGGTTGATCAAAGAAATCATCCGTCAGCCGCTTGTCACGCCAAATCTTATAGCTTCCGTCGTGGTGAAGGCCTGAAACAAGTTTCATCATACCGTTCTCTTTATTCAAGGCAATGGGTAATGGTGTCGCTGTTTGTGGTGCCTCTGTTTCATCAAATGAATAGGCCGAAGAATTGTGCGCAAGGCGTTGCATATAGCTATTCAAACCCAGGTTAAACAGGGCCAGTGATGAGTCGAGTTTTGGCGACTGTTCAGCCAAACCAACGCGCATGGCCATACCCAGATTTCCGGAAAGCAGTGGATTGTCCATATTCGGAACGCTTGGACGCCCCTGATTCCACATTTGCATACTGAAACCATTGCCCAATTCTTTCAGGTACGACATGAATTCTGAATTCATCATTCCTGAGCCAAAGGATTCCGCATTATTCTTGTCTTGAAGCAAGAATTCCATCATGGGATTGATTTTCAGCGCATACGACATGTGGAAAAATGGCACGATGCCGTTGGGTGTCGTGCTGAATGATTTTTCTGATTTAGACGCAAGGAATGACTTGGCGCCTTTCTGTACGCCTTCCATCAATATTTCGCCATCCTTGAATTCCAGAGTTCCTCCGGCAAAATCGCCAAACATTTTGCTTTGGAAGGGGGTAAATCCACCGCGCATGGATTCCAGTGCATCTGAAAGCGTTTTCCCATTGACGCAGAAAGAAACAGCAGCTTTTTTGTTGAGGATGTCAGCCATTTCTTCTTTGGAACTGATGTTGGCGTCATAAGTCAGATTCAGGTGGTCGCTGATCAGATCCTTCTGGCGACGGCCACGCATCGACAGGATCATCAACACTTCATTATTCCATCCCCAATATTCGGAACTGCTGACCTTCATGAAGTACTGATTGTCTTCGAGGTTAATGTCTTCATGGTCTTTGACACGATCGTTGATGCAGCCTTTCAGCTGGTTGGGGTCGTTTACCGACAGCAAAATGGCTGTGTAGGTAATGCCTTTTTCAGCGCGCATAAACACGTAGGACGGCTTCAGCCAGTTGATGCCTGTTTCTTTCGGATTGCTCATCGCTTGGGAAAGTAATGCGGGGAAGGGGTCAGATTTATCCTTCATGTCCGCCATGGTTCTTTCAAACGACTCATTCTTTTTTAATGCTTCCAAATCCAATCCCTTAAGGATGGATTTTGGGTCAATTTTCACCACCAGAGAAGCGTTGTCCGGAATGTACTTTTGAAGCTTGTCACCGCGGCCAGCAAAAAAGATGAAGTAAGAACCTGCGGCCAGAGCAACAAGGCCCACCCCAAGTAAGCTATATTTGAATATGGGTTTCATAGCGTTGAGGCCGCAATATCGCAAAACAGAATGAAGCCTTTGACAGCAACTTGTAAAGAATTGCATGCAACCTTTTAGGCCAAACCCCGACTAATGCATGAACAAAAGGGTGGATGTCATCCAGTCGATTTTATCCGGATGCCGACAAGGGAATCGGAAGGCCCAGCATGAACTATTCTCCATGTTCGGTCCTCGGATGCTTGGTGTTTGCAGGCGCTATTGCGCCGATCCGGATGATGCCCGAGATGCATTCCAGGAAGGATTCATAAAAGTGTACGCAACCTTGGAAAAATATCGTGGCGATAGCGCTTTTGAAACCTGGATGACCCGTATTTTCATCAATACGGCCATCGATCATTTCAAGAAAAAACAAAAACTTCAACTGAAGGAAACAATCTTGCCGGAAGAACTGGACAGCTCCATAGGCGACCCGGATCCCGAAGAATGGTCCTTTCCTTGCAGCCCGGAAGCGGCACTGGAAGCACTTGACCAGCTGCCCGCAGGCTACCGCATGGTGTTCAACCTCTACGCGTTGGAAAACATGGGTCATAAAGAAATTGCTGCACTCCTCGGAATATCTGAAGGCACCAGTAAAAGTCAATATGCGCGGGCCAGGAAATTGCTGCAGCATCTACTCACGCCTAAACCTTCTCAGTATTGAGTCAAAAACGGCAGGATATAGAATATAAATTTCACGAGGCCTTTAAGGACTTCGAAATTCCTGTCAGCGATTCGGATTGGAACCGCATCGTTTCTTCTTTACCCGAAAATAAAAGCCTGGAAAAGGATATTCAGGAGGCATTTCAAGGGTATGAAATCCCTGTAAATCAAGGTGACTGGGCCCGGATTTCAGCAGCATTGCCACAAAAGGATAAACGGAGGCGCGCGATCCTGTGGTATTCCTTTGCCGCGCTATCCTTGGTGGGTGCGTACCTTTTATGGTGGTTTGTTCCCGCAATAAATCCCCCTGCTTCACAGCTTCCAAATCATGTTGCGGATTTGAACGCCGGCGCCAAACAAAACCATCCCAAGAATGCAGATGCCCTTATGGGTCATCAATCCGCTTCAAGCGCCCCATCGATTCCAAGCAGGGCAACAGCTGGCATCAAGCAGAACCATGATGCTACGCCAAAGCTGCAATCATCTTTATATCCAGGCCTCAATGAATTTCAGGGCAATGGATCAAATAATGATGTGTGGTTAACCCACATCGGATTATTTGGCCATCATGATTCGCTGAATGTGGAATCATGGATGATGGATTCAAAGAGACTCAGGTTGTTAAATAGCCTCGAACATTTCGCGCCAATTGCAGCATATTTATCGTCTGCGGGAACATACTTTCCTGCGAAGCCACTTTGGTTGCGTAAGCCCATGCCTGCAATCTGGATCAGGAACGGCGCCTCCTTGTTGTCCACATCAGCATCAATTCCACAAGACGCAGATTGGCAAGGCAAAGCGTTGAACCGCACCCAAGTACAAAAAGGTTTGGTGCATGAATTCGCCGTAGGGATGCAAATCCCAATTGGTTCAACAGCAATTCAATTTGGATTTGGCGCAACTGAACCCTTAACACCCTTGAAGCAACATTGGCGTATAAAAACGAGAATGGTTGCAGACTCCATCCCTTACCGGAACATGCCTGGAGACACTTTGTTCTGGATTCCTGTTCGTTTTACAGACACCCTGGTGGATGTGGTGACGCAATTTTCTGAAAAACGATTGGTGATTCCATTTCAAATAAGTCAATGTGTTCCGATTTCCCCTAAATTCGGCATCTTATTCCAGGCCGGTGGGCAAATTGGAATTTTACAATCCATGAAGGCAACCATACCATCACCTTATACCGACTACACTTGGAGTCAGTTGCAGCAAGGCATGGCAGGAACAGTAAAGACCAATCAGCCGTTGAGGGGTGTTGACGCGGCACAAGCCATCCGCACCCGCCTGGACCTTAGTGCAGGAACAGGATTCTATTACCGTGTGAATAAGCAGTTGATGTTGCGCACCAACTTAAGCCTGGCGAAAGGTCTTGGGCCGCTCACGAAACAAGGAAGCTCATATCAACAAATCGGAGGGCAGTTTATGCTGATGTATCAATGGTAAAGAAGGGCTTGCAACAATTAACTACTCTTGGCGCAGTCGTTCTTGCTGCGTTCATTGCACTGACCAATGTTGGCTCTGTGAAAGCACAACTGCTACTCCCATTGGAGTCGCAATTACTTGCCCCGCCGCTGATCAGGCAAATAGAAGGAAACATTTATGCGGTATGGCCCGAGCGCTACTCCGATACCATGGATGTGTATAGACTTTCCAGGTATGACGGGCGCACCTGGACGCATATGCCTAATTTAAGTATTCAAAAAGGCGGCACCATCATGGATATTGCCTTGTTCTCTGGGAAGATTTATGTTTCAGGGAACTTTAGGTTGTTTGCAGATCCCCAGTACAATTGTCTGACTGTGTTGGATAATCGCACGTGGACCGGTGTAGCTTCTTTTACGGCATTCTTTACCCAGGTTCCCACCATTCAAACCATGACTGTGTTCAACAACCGGCTTTATGCCGGTGGCCGTTTCAGCAGAATGAATGGCACGCTGGTGAACAATCTGGTGGTAAATACCGGAACTGAATGGGGTGCCGTTGGTACTGCCGTGCCCGGTGCAGATGGTACGAT
>JBEDND010000147.1:0-9014 GCA_041170785.1 Bacteroidota bacterium
TATGGCATCAGCAGCGCCATGCCGATGAAAACTGCCAGGCAATTATGTCCGCATGGCGTATTTGTGCGGGGCGACAGCGGTTTGTACAGCAAATATTCCAACGTGGTTACAGAAGTGATTCGCGAAAGTGTACCTTTATATGAGAAGGCCAGTATTGATGAGTTCTACCTGGATCTTACAGGAATGGATCGCTTTTTCGGCTGCATGAAACTGGTTGCGGCACTGAAGCAAAGAATCCATAAAGAGGTCGGCTTGCCTATTTCTTTTGGCTTATCCACCAACAAAACGGTGAGCAAGGTAGCCACCGGCGAGGCCAAGCCTGCAGGACAGATTCAGGTGCTGCGCGGCCAGGAGAAAGGATTTCTGGCACCCTTATCGGTGCGGAAAATACCGGGTGTGGGGGCAGAAACATACCGAACACTGCGCGGGCTGGGCATTGAGCAGATCCACAGCATCCAGGCGATGCCACGGGAGCTCATGGAGAAAACCCTGGGCAAGAACGGCTTAGAAATCTGGAAAAAGTCGAACGGCATAGACCCCAGTCCGGTGATAGCCTGGCACGAGCGCAAGAGCCTGAGCATGGAGCGCACCTTCGACCGAGACACCATTGACATAGTCAAACTGAAAGGCATCCTCACCGCCATGACCGAAAGCCTGGCCTATCAGTTGCGCAAAGGACAGAAACTCACCCAATGTGTAAGCGTTAAACTTCGCTACAGCGACTTCAATACACATACCTTACAGCAGCGGATAGCCTATACGAGTGCCGATCATATACTCATTCCACAAGTGCTCGATTTATTTGAACGCCTGTACCAGCGACGCATGCTGATACGACTGATCGGGGTGCGTTTCAGCGAGCTGGTGGGTGGCGGACATCAGATGGATCTGTTTGAAGACCGCGCCGAGATGATGCAGTTGTACGAAGCCATGGACCGAATACGCAACCGCTACGGCGACCGCTCGGTGATGCGTGCCGCGGGCATGCTGGCCAAGAGCATAGGCCGCAACGACAATCCTTTTGATGGAAGCGCACCCCTGCTGCTGGCTAACAGAAGGAGCTAAATACAAAAAGTAGCATTTATTCAACCCAAACAGCAGTATGGATTTTCGCTATGCCCATAAACGCACTTTGGTAAATTTCATTTCAAATTTTATCGGCCTTCCTTCATGTTTGCAGGTTCAAAACAATTCCTCGATACAGGAATTATATTCATACACGTACAAAACACACAAACATCATATACATGAAACACCTATTTCTAAGTTTCACCCTGATCTGTGGGGCTTCGGCCTACGCCCAGCCTTCAGGTGAATGTCCGATGGGGCATGGCAGTGCGCCAAAAACGGAAACAACCATGCGGCGGGAACAGGCGCAGGGAATCCGCGACTGGTGGCCCAACAAACTGAACCTGGAGCTCCTGCGCCAGAACTCAGCGCTGTCCAACCCCATGGGACCAAACTTCAATTACATCGCAGCGTTCAACAGCCTGGATTACTTCGCACTGAAGAAAGACATTGCCAAAGTGCTCACCGAATCACAGCCCTGGTGGCCTGCTGATTTCGGAAACTACGGTCCGCTGTTCATCCGCATGGCCTGGCACAGCGCAGGAACCTACCGCTCCGGCGATGGCCGAGGCGGATCCAGGGCCGGACAACAACGCTTCGCTCCCCTGAACAGCTGGCCGGACAATGCCAACCTCGACAAGGCACGTCGCCTGCTTTGGCCCGTGAAGCAGAAGTATGGCAATAAAATTTCCTGGGCAGACCTGATGGTGCTTGCCGGCAACGTTGCCCTCGAAAATATGGGCTTCCCCACCTACGGATTTGCCGGTGGACGGGTGGATGTTTGGGAACCTGAAAAAGATGTGTACTGGGGGTCTGAAACCAAATGGCTCGATGACAAACGCTACATCGAAGGCCGGAAACTCGAAAATCCGCTGGCTGCCGTTCAAATGGGACTGATTTACGTAAACCCTGAAGGACCCAATGGCAATCCCGACCCTGTGCTGGCAGCTGTCGATATACGCGAAACCTTCGGGCGCATGGGCATGAACGATGAAGAAACCGTTGCCCTCATAGCAGGCGGACATACCTTCGGAAAAGCACATGGCATTGCACCGGCTTCGCATGTTGGCCCGGAACCTGAAGCTGCTTCCATTGAAGAACAAGGTTTCGGCTGGCGCAGCACCTACGGAAGTGGAAAAGGCAAAGATGCCATCACCTCCGGATTGGAAGTAACCTGGACGCCCACACCCACCACCTGGGGACAAGGCTTCTTCAAAATGCTTTACGGGTATGAATGGGAACTGACCAAAAGTCCAGCCGGCGCGCATCAGTGGGTGGCAAAAACTACCGACAGCATTATTCCCGATGCCTTCGATCCGAAAAAGATGCACCGCCCTACCATGCTCACCACTGATTTGTCTATGCGTTACGACAGCGCTTACGACAAAATCTCACGTCACTTTCTAGAGCATCCTGAAGACTTCACCAAGGCTTTTGCCAAAGCGTGGTTCAAGTTAACCCACCGCGATATGGGCCCACGCTCTACCTACATCGGTCCGGAAGCGCCAAAAGAAGACCTGCTTTGGCAGGATCCCATCCCCGCAGTGAGCTACAAGCCCATCGGTGCTAAAGAAATTCAAACCCTTAAGCAGCAAATCTTAAGCTCCGGACTGAGCATCAGTGAACTGGTGAGCACCGCCTGGGCTTCTGCATCTACCTACCGCAATTCCGACCGCCGCGGTGGCGCCAATGGTGCACGTATCCGCCTGATGCCTCAGCGCAACTGGGAAGTGAACAATCCGGCTCAGTTGAACCGCGTGTTGGGCGCCCTGGAAAAAATCCAAGCTGATTTCAATTCACGCAACAAAGACAAACAGGTATCGATGGCTGATCTTATTGTTCTGGGCGGATCTGCCGCCGTTGAGAAAGCTGCAGCAAACGCCGGTTTTACCATGAGTGTTCCGTTTACGCCCGGTCGCGCCGATGCCAGCCAGGAACAAACTGATGTTGCATCCTTTAACCTGCTGGAACCAATGGCTGACGGATTCAGAAATTACGTGAAAACCCAATACACCGTACCTACCGAGCAACTGTTGGTGGACAAGGCACAACTGCTTACACTCACCGCTCCGGAAATGACGGTTCTGGTGGGTGGAATGCGGGCACTGAACGCCAACTTTGACAACTCCAGAAACGGCATTTTTACCAGCAAAAGCGAACAGCTGAGCAACGATTTCTTCATCCACCTGCTGTCTATGGACACCGAATGGAAAGCTAAAGACAACCGCAAAGAAGTATTTGTTGGCATTGACCGCAACACCGGCAACGAGAAATGGACCGCTACCCGCGCAGACCTGATTTTCGGCTCAGACTCCGAATTAAGGGCTCTGGCAGAAGTTTATGCCTCCGCCGATGCACGTGAGAAATTCGCCAAAGACTTCATCGCCGCCTGGACTAAAGTGATGAATCTAGACCGCTTTGATCTGAGCATTCAGCGCTGAGTAGGCCTTTGATGCTTGATAACATCCTGAAAAGAACCCGACCTGCTTAGGTCGGGTTCTTTTTTTTACCCTGCAGTGGGTATCTTGAACCATGAAAGAAAATGCTGCTCGAGTATCTTTGAACTCCCTTCCTTCCTTACCACGTTAATGTTAGCAAAAGCTATATACATCAACTTGCCCGCAACAGATCTGCAGAAAACAAGGGCCTTCTGGTCCGAACTTGGATGCACATTCAACGAGCAGTTTTCAAACGAACAAGCTTTGTGTATGGTATTGAATGAAGGTTTGATGTATGTGATGTTGATTTCGCATGAACTGTTCCATTCCTTCACCAACAAAATCATCGCCGATGCCACAAGCACACAGGTGATTACGGCCGTGCAAATTGAAAGCCGGGAGGCCGTTGACTAACTTGTAGGCAAAGCATTGAGCTTGGGCGCTACACGCTACCGAGCGGCTGCCGATTACGGTTGGATGTATTACGACAGCCTTGCCGACCTGGATGGACACCAATGGGAATTCATGTATTTAAACACCCAACAAGTTCCTGAATAAAACCTATGAACCCAGATAAAATAACCGTAGAAGCATTGATTGCCGCCAAAAGGCCGAATGTATGGAACTATTATAACGACCCTGCCCACATCACAGGTTGGAACTTTGCGGACCCAAGCTGGCATTGCCCCACCGCAAGCAATGACCTGAGCATCGGCGGGCGTTATTGCGCCAGGATGGAAGCCAGAGACGGCAGTTTCGGATTCGATTTCGAAGCCCATTATACCTCCATCCAACCCGAGGAGTCGTTTAGTTACTCCTTTGGAGAAAGAACCGCTACCGTTACCTTCATTGAACATGAAGGAAGCACCATTGTGCGCGTGGTTTTTGACCCGGAAACAGAAAACCCAATTGCCTTGCAGCAACAAGGATGGCAAGCCATTCTGAATAATTTCAAAACCTATGTTGAAGGCCAGAATTGATGGTGCCTGAACCATCATCCTGAATCACATAACTAAATACATGTGTTGTCATGCAGGTAATTGCAAAAACTCCTGCATTGATCAAAATTGCCTTTCAGTTATTTTTGGTGTAGTTTCGTAATGGATGAGGATGCGTATTTACAGAATCGGGGTACTTCTGAGTGCTGTACTTTGTGTTCAGTCGTGCGAGAAAAACGAAGATGTACTCATTCCCGGTAACAAGCAACCCGACTACCGTGGTGTTCCAACGATCAAGGTAGAAAATTATGTAAACCGCCTGTTTATTGATTTGTTGGGCAGGGAAGCGACCGACAGTGAGCGCATGCGAAGTGTTGTTTCTCTGCGCAGCAGTAACCTCTCATTTGTCACCCGCGACAGTTTGATTCAAAAACTGCAGCGCGACACCAGCTACCGCATTGGCGATTCAAGCTACAGCCATGCCTGGCACGAGCGCATGTATAACTTGCTCAAGGCACGTTTCATGGAAGGCGCTGATGAAGCGGAAATAAACCTGCGTCTTGGAAATGCACAATTTGCCCAAACCATTGCCCGACTCAACGGCGATTCTGTTGGTGTATTTGCAGCACAAGAGCAGATCAATAAATACAAAAATGTACGCGACAGCCGCTGGAAATACCGTATAGGGCTGATTTCCCTTGGAGAAATGTGTTCATTCATGATGAACAATGGCATTTATGACCAGATCAACATGAACAGTTTCAACTTTGTGAATGCCAGCTTTGATGACTTGTTCCGTCGTTTCCCGGTGCGCGATGAATTTGAGCAGGCTTACCAGGTCATAGAATACAACAAACCCGGGAACGTCTTTGGAAGGGTTTGCACCAATAAGAATGAATACTGTCGCGCCCTTACAGAATCAGTAGAGTTTTATGAAGCTCAGATTCGCTGGGCCTATTACACCTTATTGCAACGCGAAGCAACAACGCCGGAGGTCTTAAACCTGCTTGCCACCTACAAGAACAACAGCGACTTCAAAGCAGTTCAATTGTCCATCCTCAAAACAGATGAATATGCACAATTCCAGTAAAATCTTTCTCACCCTTTTGGTGCTGGTGTGCTGCAGCGCATGCACCAAGAACGAACGGCTGAGCTATGGCTTGCTCGATCAGGAGATTTACGAGGATAAAACCCTCAAAACCAAAAACAAAAGTGAAAGCGAATACATCAGTATCTTATACACCAATCTTTATCAAAAGCCCATATCGCCCAATGAACTTTACAAAACTCAGAATGTAGTGTACAGCATTGGCGACCGCACCCTGGCCTATGAAATGTTGCTGAGCAATTATTTCAATCAGGGATCCGTTCAGATTCCTTCCAACAGCAATGCACGCGGCAGGCTGGACAGCTTTATCCTGGAAACCTACAAACGGTTTTACCTGCGTTATCCAAGCGAAGCAGAAAAAACATGGTTCCGCAACTACATCGAAGCCAATCCGGATGCCACCGTTGAGATGGTTTATACTGCATTTGCAGCCAGTGATGAATATTCCTTCTATTAAGCATGAAGCGTAAAGAATTTATACAAAAAGCAGGTCTGCTCGCGGCAGGTGGTGTTGCTGCTCCATACATCCTGCCCAGCGGCAGACTATTTGCACGCACCAATACACCTTTGGCCGATCATGTAGTGCTGGTGATGTTTGCAGGTGGGGTGCGGCAGCAGGAAGCTGTGCTTCAGCGCTACCTCGACGACAGCCAGGGCGTGAATTCACCGGGAAACATCATGTACAACCTGCTTGAAGGTGCGGCACCGGCTTCAAAAATCGCCTATGGAACCACCGCGCCTGGCGGCACCTCCGGCGGACAACCCATCCCAAGACTGCTGAGCGAAACCCTTCAGAAACAAGGTACCTTGTTTCGGGAAATGCGCGCCCAAAGTGCCGGCCATTATGTAGGACTGAATACATTGGTCACCGGAAATCCCGGCACTGGTCAGGGTTTGAAGGTCAGACCCAACTTTCCCACCATTTTTGAGTATTTAAGAAAACACGCCGGCTATGCAACTTCCGATTGCTGGTTTATTGGCAATACCATTGGCAATTCCACTCCCCTGCTCAACTCCAGCGTGCATGAATCGTATGGTCTGCAATATGGTGGAAACTTCTTCGCTGCACCGCTCACCTTTGGAACTTCCGGCCGGGATGTACTGAGCAATGCTAAACCTTATTCTGACGAAGAACTGGCACCCATGTATGCCATGAAGAACTTCCTGGATCAGAACTTCGGCCTCAATCCGGAACAATTTCTCAGCGTACGGAACAATCCCGAAGAGCGTAACCGCATCAAAGAATGGATGCGTGATGTGTACATCCGCCTGGCCAATGGTCAGATTCCTTTTCCTCCGGTAAGCGGGGGCGGTGACAGCTTCAACATCGGTATGGCGGCGGAAGTGCTCCGCACCTTTAAACCGAAAATACTGGTGGTGAATATGAGTGCCGTGGACGGCTGTCACAGTAATTTCACGGGTTACCTGCAAAGCCTGCACCGCGCCGACCACGCTACCGGCTGGCTTTGGGATCAGATACAACGCAATATTCCCGAGATGAGCGGCAAGACCATGATGATTGTGGCTCCGGAATGCGGACGTAACCTCAAACCCAATCCCATTCAGGATGAAAACGATTGGTACGCGTATGACCACAGCGATGCCAACGCGCTGCGCGTTTGGGGACTGATGGCCGGACCTAATGTTCCTCGCGATCTTGTGGTTGGCAACGAAAACACCCCCAGCGGCCGGCTCACGGATATCGTTCCAACCATCGCCCATGCCCTGGGAATCAAAGATGAAGTAATGAATTCAGGACTGCTTGACCCCTTGGCCCGTTCCTTATTTGACCGTATATGAAGCACTTTTGGAAACTTCTTTTATTGGTGTTTTGGATTCAGGCTTGTAGCAAAGAAAGTCAAAGGCCTGACAATCCATTTGACCAAAACAACCAGAATCAACCCAAGGATACGTTCACCGCTCCGGCAGCAGCCTCCATCCAGGGCATTCACTACAACATACTGAAACCCACCTGTGCAAACAGCGGATGCCACGACGGCACTTTTGAGCCCGATTTCAGAACAGTTTCCAGTTCCTATAATTCTTTGTTGTACCGACAGCCCATCAAAAACGACAGCGCAGGAACTTTTGCAGCCAGAGTGATGCCCGGGAATGCAGACCTTAGCATGCTTTGGTACCGCCTTACCGTAGACCTCGGAGGTAATTCAGGCATCATGCCCTTGGCTGTGGATCCGGGCAGCAATTGGCTTTCCAAAAAAACGGATTACCTCAACGACATCCGAACCTGGATCAACAACGGCGCCAAAGACCCTTTTGGAAATGCTCCGGCCCTACCCGACCAACCGCCTCAGGTTTTGGGCATGACGGTGCTGGTGAATGGAACGGAAGCCTTTAGACCGGGCCGTTATGAACCCATCCAGGTACCGGTAGGAAGTAATGCAGAATTATGGATTTGCTTCGCCGACGATAAAGCCGCCCAGCTTGCCTTGAGCAATGCCAGCATCAATTTCAGCCTGGATCCCGGCAACTATATTTCCGGGAATGCCCAACCGCTCATCCTGGCCGCCAGCCCCCGTATTTTTAAATCGGTTTATGGCCAAAACGAAAGTTATGCGTTCAAGTTCATCCTGAACTCCGGCACCTGGAAAGCAGGTGACGTGACCTGGCTGCAGCTGAACATCAGCGACGGGGTGAATGGAAATTCTGTGATTCCCAACAGCGACGCATTGTTTTACCTCAAAAAATATTTAGCCATCCGTTGGATATGAACCTGCGCATTAGCCTCGGTTGGCTATTATGTGCCAGCCTCTGTTCCTGTTCCGAAGAAAACCCTTACGCGCCTAATCCTGTTCCCTTTCTGAGCCTGGACAGCGTGAGCAGCACCAATATTGTCCAATTTAAAGACAGTTTGCGCATGTATCTGCGTTTTGAAGACGGAGACGGCGACCTGGGCGCCTTAAATCCGGACAGCAACAGTTTATCTGTTCAGGATGCCCGATTCAACCGCCCTGATTTTTACTTCGTGCCGGCACAGGCACCCGCCAATGCCAAAGTGCACATCAAAGGACGTTTTGTGCTGCGCATGAAAAACCTCTTCCTGCTGGGCAGCGGAAATACAGAACCAACAACATTCACCCTGCGCATCAAGGACCGCAGCGGAAACTGGAGCAATACGGTAAGCACACCACTCATCAATATCAGACGCTGAGTTGAAAATCCTGCTGTATATCGCCCTGGCATGTCCGGCCGTCCTGGCGGCCCAAAACACCTATTACATGAGCAATGGCAGGGTGCGTGCTTGTTCAGGCATCTTTAAGGATAGTGAACATGGGAAAACCCCTGGTGATTATGACCACAACGAAGCCTATATCTTCACGATCAGTGTTCCGGGCGCCAGCAGTATCAGCATCAACTTTAAGAGTTTTTGTACTGAAAAAGACAACGATTTCCTGCAGATATACAACGGTAAAGACACCTTCGCTCCTAAGCTTGGTCCGCGTT
>JBEDND010000148.1:0-3886 GCA_041170785.1 Bacteroidota bacterium
ATCAACACAGTCGCCCTTCCCTGCTGCGGTTTGGCCTTTAACCAGGTGGCCGCGCGGTTCCCCGCGCTGATGGTCGTAGGCAACCACCACTGAATGTTGGTCGAGCAATACGCCCTGCAAACGACCATATGGGCAAATCATGATGCATACCAATTCCCGAAGTTTGGCGAACACCAGATAAAACACTGTGGTAAACACCAGGATCCCCACAAAGCCCCCGGTGTGCTGGGCAACGGGTTCGGTGATGATGTTCAGCAGGGCATCTGAACCAATCAGGTAGGCGAGGAAGGTATTGGCAATAAGGAAGGAAATGAGCCAAAAGAGGGTATGCTTGGCGGTTTTCTTCCAAACCTTTTGGAGGTTCAGCGGACCTTCATCCAGCTTTTTTTGTGCCGCGGCATTCCCTTCAATCCAGTTTTCGATGCGGCGAAACACCATTTCCATGAACACGGTTTGCGGACAAACCCAGCCGCAGAACAGCCTGCCAAAGATGCTGGTAAACAGCATGATGAATAAAATGAACGAGAGCAGTCCGAGGGCCAGCAAATAAAAGTCTTGCGGGAAGAATGGGATTCCGGCAATGATGAACTTCCGTTCCAGCACATCGAACAGGAACAGCGGATTCCCTTTCCAACGGAGCCAGGGACCGATGAACAGCAACAGCAGCAAGGCTGCGCTGAACCATGACCTGTACCGGTAAAAGCGTCCTGCAATAATCTTGGGGTATATCCAGGTTCTTTTACCGGTACGTTGGTTTACGTTGCTCAGGTGTTCCCTGAAATCTGACGTGTCTTTTTTGGCCATTTTCGGCGCCTGTTATGGGCGCAGGATATTGGTTGTTGCAGCGGTTACTGAAGAGTCGTTTGCGGCGGCAGGGATATATTTTTCACCTTGTGGCGCCTTTGGATTCGCGGGATTGCTTCCCTGCAGGCTGAGTATATATGATGAAATAAGTTGAATTTGTGATGGCTTGAGCACTCCTTCAAACTTTTGCATGCCGTTGGGCGTACCGTGTCGGATGGTTTTGAAGAGGTTTTTTACATCGCCACCGTAAATCCAGTATTCATCGGTGAGGTTTGGCCCAACCAGTCCTTCTGCATTTTTGCCATGGCAAACGGCGCAATTCTTTCCATACACAGCAGCCATTGCATCGAGCTTCGACTTGTCGGTAATGAGCGTTACGTTTTTTTCGTCCACTTTTTCAGCGGCACTGGCCAGCATCGCCTGTTCCTTCGCCTCGGCAGCCTTCATCTCCACAGCATACTCTTGTTCCTGGCGAAGGCCCTGATCGGTCCATTGGTAGCGCACCATGTACACCCCAGCGAACAGGATGCTCGAATAAAAGAGGTACATAAACCATGGCGGCGGCGGATTATCCAGTTCGCGGATGCCGTCGAAATCGTGGTTCAGGTCAACGTCCTTATCGGTTGCAGAGGACCTGATTTGCAGCAACCTGGTCCAGAATCCTTCCGTTGCCGTTTGGGGAACAGCTTCTTTACCCAACACCAATTGTGCACCTTTGTTCAGGCCGTTTACGGCGTTGTACATGAACACCGCGCCCAGGCCAATCGCCATACTGCACACTTTGATGCCCCACCAGATCCAGGCGGTACGCACTTTTGATTTCAACACTTCTTCGCCGCCGGCCCAGAACACCATCATCAGTACGGCAATGGCAGCCACAAGCACAACGGTGAGGTACAAGCGCAATACCTTCATGCGCAAGGCAGGGAATTGCTCCTTCCAGAAAGAAACAGGTTCACCCTGACGCCTGAAGGCCGTGTACACCTGAACCCTGTTCAACAAATCAACCGACAGAAACAAGGCGAAGATGGCGATGGCAAAAAACAACAGCCACCAATTAGAGATACTTGCCCCTGAAGGGTTCAGCTTTTCGAGGAAACCGGGCACCACCATGGCACCGAGTCCTCCCAGCAGCAATAGCCCAATGAGGGGAAACATGATATTCAGAACGCGTTTCATAGCTTTTTCAAAGATTTAGGTCCATTTCATTTGGTTCATCAGCAAGCGGCGTCATGCGCATATGCTCGGCATGGCTGCGGCTCATCCTGACCAGATAGATACACACCGCAGTAAAAAACAGCAGGAAAATCATCAGGGAGAGCACCAGCCATACGTCCACGCCTTCCAGTCTGCCAATCATTTTATTCATCATAGCGATCTAGGTAATTACTGTTGGGCAGATACTGTGGTTTCCACAGGCTTCAGGTCACGGCCCAGCTTGTGCAGGTAGGCGATCAGGGCCAGTATCTCGCTATTGGGCTTCACTTTGTAGCCATCTTTCTTCAGCGTACTTGCTATTTCTTCAGCCTGTTTGGTCAAATCTGCACCTGCTTCTTTTTCATAGCCCGGCGCGTAGGGGACGCCCAGGGTGCGCATGGCGCTGATTTTCTGCTCCA
Source organism: Bacteroidota bacterium (assembly GCA_041170785.1). Lineage (GTDB taxonomy): Bacteria > Bacteroidota > Bacteroidia > NS11-12g > UBA955 > REEB481. Next base: position 2,421 of record JBEDND010000148.1, read on the forward strand.
GCAGGGAAAGATCCAGCTCTTGTTCTGCCAACCAGGGATAAGCCGGCATGATGGAACCCGGAGAAGTAACCCGTGGGTTCATCATGTGGGCATAGTGCCAGGCCGCGCCGCGATTCACCTTTCCGCCCGGTTCACCGCCGCGCACCAAATCCGGACCCGTGCGCTTACTGCCCCACAGGAATGGATGATCATATACGTATTCGCCAGCTTTGCTGTACTCACCGTAACGCTTGGTTTCACTGCGGAAAGGTCTTACCAGCTGACTGTGACAGTTGTTACAACCTTCACGGATGTAGATATCGCGTCCTTCCAGTTCCAGCGGCGCATAGGGCTTGATGCTGGAAATGGTTTTCACCTGTTCTTTCACAAAAATCATGGGTACCAGCTGCACCAAACCACCCAATGAAACAAGGATTAATGAAAACACGAGCATGGTCATGGGGCGAGATTCAATCCACTTGTGCCAGTAAGCGGGTTTGCCGTGATTTTCAGCAGCCGCAGCAACTTTCAGCGGATAGGCTTCTGCGGGTTCATTGGCCAGGAAGCTGCCCTGTTTTACAGTTTTCACGATGTTATACACCATCACAAACACGCCGCTCAGGTACAACAAACCACCAAAGGAGCGTAGCACATAGAGGAATTTGATGCGTTCCACGGTTTCAAGGAAGTTGTATTTCAGGTTGCCATCAGCATCAAATTCTTTCCACATAAAGCCTTGAGAAAAGCCGCTGAAATACATAGGCACTGCATAGAACAAGATGCCGAGGGTGGCAATCCAGAAGTGCATGTTTGCGAGCCTTTTGGAGTACAATTTTGTTTGCCACATCCTGGGAATGATCCAATAGAGCATGGCAAAGGTGAGGAAGCCGTTCCAGCCCAATCCTCCAACGTGCACGTGTGCAACTACCCAATCTGTGAAGTGCGCAATGGCATTCACATTTTTCAGGGAAAGCAATGGCCCTTCAAAGGTGGCCATACCATAAGCCACGAGACCAACCACCATAAACTTGAGCAGGGCGTCTTCACGCACTTTATCCCAGGCTCCGCGCAAGGTGAGCAAACCATTCAGCATGCCGCCCCACGACGGAGCAAGCAACATAATGCTGAACACCACACCCAGTGTTTGTGCCCACTCGGGAAGCGAGCTGTACAACAGATGGTGCGGGCCGGCCCAGATATAAATGAAGATGAGCGACCAGAAGTGGATGATGGATAGTTTATAAGAATATACCGGCCTGTTGGCGATTTTGGGCATGTAGTAATACATCAGCCCGAGGAAAGGTGTAGTCAGGAAGAACGCCACAGCATTGTGTCCGTACCACCATTGTACCAAGGCATCCTGCACGCCGGCATAAACACTGTAGCTCTTCAGAAAACTTACAGGCAGCTCGAAAGAGTTCACGATGTGCAGCATGGCTACCGTTACCCAAGTTGCGATGTAAAACCAAATGCCTACATAGATGTGT
>JBEDND010000149.1:0-4320 GCA_041170785.1 Bacteroidota bacterium
GCTTCAGGTTGAGCGTGATTCCGGCAGAATACTGCCTTGCCTGTTCCGGACGAATGGAATCGGTACTGGGCACCCACAGGTCAGAGGGCAGACCGAGGCTTGGGTTGCTGAGCAGGTGGAAAAACTGCTGCATGGAGGAGTAGCCCAAACGCAGCCACAGCGGACCTTTGGCATTCCACTTCAGCTGTAAACGCGGTTGCGGATTGATATACCAACCTTCCGGAACTTTAAACCCGGAATGATGCACACCGGCCTGCAGCAGCAACCGCGCATCGGGTTGCCAGTGGAACTCATAGAAGCCAAACAACTCCAGGGCACTGCGCGGCTGATCGCCTTCCCGGGTGCTGCTGTAGGCCTGGTTCAGCTGATTGGAGTAGATGCGTAATCCGGGTTGCAGCATCAATCGCGACGCCTGAAAACCTGCCTTCAGGTTCAGGGAAGGACGCAAGGAAATACCGGCCTGGGCGCGCACGCCGGTTTGGTCGATGCCGGAAAGAAAACGGTACTCGGTGGTTTGGTTGATGCGCGTATTCAGTTTCAGGTTTTCGCTGTTGATGGTGAAGCCTTGCAGGAAGGAATACGCGTACGACGTGTAAAATGCCAGTGCTTCCACCTGAATCCCGGAAGCGCTGTGGTAATTCCATTGCACCGAGCCCAACACATTTCCCCAGTTGTTCTCTTGGTTGCGGCGTTCCCTGTTTACAATACTGTCATTTCCGTAGCGACTGAAATCCGTGTAATACAGGCGATCTGCACCCATATAGGTTTGGGCATGCAGGCGGCTGCGCTTCGAAAACCGATGTGTGATTTTCAGGTTGGCGTCAAAAAAGTAATATCCGTTGGTGCCGAGTGTATCGGTGGCTCCGCTCAGTCTGCCGAACACATCTGCCATAAAATCCAGGTGGCTTCGGCGTGCCGAAATCAACAAACTGGTACTGTTTTTCCGCAGCGGAATATCGAGCAGCAGTCGGGAGCCGAGCACGCCAAGCGATGCGGCGCCTTTGAACCGCGAGGCATTTCCTTCGAGTGTGCGCACATCGACCATGCTGCTGAGTCGTCCGCCCTGTGCTGCGCTGAAGCTGCCTTTATGCAATACAGCGTGGTTCACCATGTCGTGGTTGAAAATGCCAAACACGCCAAACAGGTGGTACGCATTGAACACAGGAACCCCATCCAGTAAAACCAGGTTTTGATCCGGACTGCCGCCCCGCACATGCAAACCGAACAGAGCTTCGCTTCCTCCATAAGAACCCGGATAAAGCATAAAGGCCTTCATCAGATCGGGCTCACCCAGCAAAAAGGGCAAGCGCTGGGCTTTGGTTCTGTTCACATCAATTTGGTCAGATTGTCCGCTTTTGATGGGACGCACATCGAGCTGATCAGGCGCGTAGATGGTCAGTTTTTCCAATTCGGAGGCATCCCGGAGGCGGTATCCGCGTACATAGTCGCGACCGGCGCGGAGGGTATCGCGCTTCACCACATAGCCGGGATAGCTGATGCGCAATCGCGCCGTGCCTTCGGGCAGCAGCAGGCTGAAGTATCCATGTTCGTTGGTGAAACACAGGCGCTGGCTGCCTTCCACAGCTACCAGCACACCTGCCAACTTCTCGCCTCCGGCGGAATCGATAATGGTTCCGCTGATGCGGTACTCCTTACCCAGCTTCCCCGGAGCCTTCAGCGCACGCAAAACCAATCTGCCTGAGCCTTCGTGCAGGTAGGTCAATCCTGCTTCCCAGAGCAATTCCTTCAAGGCATCGTCCAGTCGCCTGTTGCGCATGTTCAGGCTGTACAGACGGTCGGTTTGGATTAAAGCTGCATCGTAGTGGAACGCAACACCGGTGCGCACTTCGAGGGTAGTAAGGATGAAGTTGAGTGGTTTTTGATCGAGCTGAAGGGTGAAGCGTTGCTGCAAAAGATGATCCGCCTGAGCCGATAGCACATCCACCTTGGACAGGCCAAGTAAGAGCAAGAGTCGAGGCAGGAAGAACCTCATATCATTGGGAAAGTAACGGAAACAAACAAGCAAGTGCAACTCCGGCTGATTTTATTCGACAAAGCCGAACCGCACATCATCGGCACAAACGCGGCATTACGGCGGCTTAGCTTCCTTGCAGATCGGCGTAGTTAAACACCTTCTTCAGCAATTCAGAACCGCGTTTCGCCGGGTTGGAACGGATGGCATTTTCTTCTTTCTCAATTTCAGCAAACAAGGCCGTGGTTGCCTTCTCGGTGACATAGCCTTCAAGGTCGGTTGTAACGGGCTTCACCAGCGGAATTTTATTGTACGCTGCGGTTAAATCACCCCAGTAGCGCGTAGCGCCAACGCTGTTCAGCGCTTCAGAGATGCTGGGTTTAAAGGCGGCGCGCAAAGCGGCTCCGGTGGTATTTCTGAGGTAATTGGTGGCCGCGCCTTGTCCGCCTTTCAAAATGCCCATGGCGTCGCTGAAGCTCATGTTGCTGATGGCATTCACGAAGATGGGTTTCGCCTGAAGCATGGCCTTTTCCGCGCCTTCATTCAGGGCCTTCACCGCCCGATCTACTTCAGCGCCCAGCCCGATGGCACGCAGCTTTTGTTCCATGCTGGCCACTTCCGGAGGAAAGAGGATTTTGATGAGGCTGTTGTTCAAGAATGCGCCGGGCTTTGCCAGCAAATCGGCGCCATTTCCGGTTCCGTTGCGCAGTGCCTCTTTCAGGCCGGCAACCACTTCTGACTCGGTGGGAATAGGATTGAGCTGGGCCGCATGCTGCAGGATGTCACAGGCCGGAAGGCTCAACAGCAGCGCGATGGAAAGGAATCTTGCTTTCATGATCAAGGATGGACAAAAATAGTTCCAATTGCGCGCACCTCAGGCCGATTCGCTGTCGTCGCCGGTGAGCATGCTGCCGAAGAGGTCGGCAAACTGCATGCTGCCATCGTTGAAGGTTTTGCTGAGTTTCGAGATGGCAGCAAGTCCGTGCAGGATCAGTTCCATGGCGGTGTAGATGTGTGCGGCCTGGTTCAGGTGCGGGAAGTATTTCAGTGCCAGATCGTACAAGCCGGGCACTTGATCCAGGGCTTTGCGGTATTCGGCGTCGTTCATGTTCAAGGAAAGTTCAAGCAGGGAACCTTCACCAAACCAACGGGTCACTTCGCGGTACGGATCCAGCGGCTTTTTGTCGTTTTTACGCGTCTTGCCTTCCACCGGACAATAGCGTGTGAAGCTTTCGCGGATGCTTTGGATGATGAGGTTCAGCGCCACATGATAAGGCCCTTCCAATTCACCTTCATACACCATTTCGATTTTGCCGTTAATGGCAGGAACGGCAGCGTAGAGGTCGGCAACGCGCAGCACGGTGCTTTGGTCGCCGCTCAGGATCATCCTGCGCTCGGCGGCGCTCACTACCTGCTCAAATACGGAGATGCTGAGGCGTGCTGAAACTCCACTCTTCTGATCCACAAATTCACTTTTCCGCGCCTGAAAACCAATTTGCTCCATGAGCAGGCGCATCAGGTCGGGTATGTCCACCGCGCTGCGCTGGGCTTCACTGAGTTTGGCTTCCTGTGCGGTGATGGCCATGGAGGTTTCAATATCTTTTGGATAGTGTGTGAGGATTTGGCTGCCAATGCGGTCTTTGAGCGGTGTAACGATGCTGCCGCGGTTGGTATAATCTTCCGGATTGGCGGTAAACACAAACTGGATGTCGAGCGGCAGGCGCAGTTTGAAGCCTCGGATTTGCACATCGCCTTCCTGGAGGATGTTGAACAGCGCTACCTGAATGCGTGGCTGCAGGTCGGGAAGTTCGTTGATCACGAAGATGCAGCGGTGGCTGCGCGGAATGAGTCCGAAGTGGATGGCGCGGGGATCGCTGTAGGGAATGTTGAGGTTGCTGGCTTTGATGGGATCCACGTCGCCTACGAGGTCGGCTACCGACACATCGGGTGTGGCCAGCTTCTCTACATAGCGGTCGTTGCGGTGCAGCCAGCTTACCGGCGTGGCATCGCCGCGTTCGTTGATGAGTTGTTTCGAGGATTCCAGCAAAGGCATCATGGGATCTTCATTCAGCTCACTGCCTTCGAGCACCGGCACCCATTCATCGAGCAGCTGGGTCATCAGGCGTGCCATGCGTGTTTTTGCCTGACCGCGCAAGCCCAGCAGGTTGATCTGGTGGCCGGAAAGGATGGCGTGTTCCAGATCGGGAATAACAGAATGTTCGTAACCCAAAATGCCGGTAAATACCGGTTTTTGATCGCGCAGGGCAGCAATCAGGTTGCCCCGCAGTTCTTCTTTAATGGATTTAGGCTGGTAGCCCGCCGCTTTCAGTGCGCCAAGGGTATGAATG
>JBEDND010000150.1:0-6093 GCA_041170785.1 Bacteroidota bacterium
TCGCCAATATCATACACCGTTTTCATGTCGTGGCTGTTGATGATGGTGGTGATGTTGAACTCGTGGGTGATGTCGTGCAACAAATCGTCTATCACGCGGGAAGTGAGCGGGTCGAGTCCGCTGTTGGGTTCGTCGCAGAACAGGTAGTTGATGGGCAGGGCAATGGCGCGGGCAATGCCCACCCGCTTTTTCATGCCACCGCTCAGTTCAGAAGGGAACTTCTTGTTTACGTTTTCCAGGTTTACCCTTTTCAGGCAGAAATTCACCCGGTCCAGGCGTTCTTCCTTACTCATGGTCGAGAACATCTTCAGCGGGAAGCCTACATTGTCTTCCACAGAAAGAGAATCGAACAGCGCTGTGCCCTGAAACAGCATGCCGATTTCCCGGCGGATGCTGCGCACTTCTTCATAGCTGAGGGTCACAAAGTCGCGGTTGTCGTATAGGATTTGTCCGGAGTCGGGTTTGAACAATCCCACCATGCATTTCAGCATCACGCTTTTTCCGCCGCCGCTGGCACCAATCACCAGGTTGGTTTTGCCTTTATGAAACACGGCATTGATGTCGAACAATACCTGTCTGCCGTTAAAGCTCTTGTTTACGTTTACCAATTCTATCATAACAGCACTTTTGCGATGAGGAAGTCGAACACCAGAATCATCACGCAGCTGCGCACCACGGCTCGGGTAGAGGCTTCTCCAACTTCCAGCGCACCACCGCTGGTATAATATCCTTCAAAGCTGGAGATGCTGGTAATCAGAAAGCTGAACACCGTAGCTTTTACCAGACTGATGAACACGGTGTACCAGTCGAAGGTATCGCGGGCGCCGATGATGAACTGTTCCGGTGTGAGGATGCCGCTGTATTTCCCGGCGATGAGTCCGCCGCCTATGCCCAGGAAGTTGGCAATGATGATGAGGCAGGGAATCATGATCAGGCCGGCAATGATTTTGGGCAGGGCGAGGTAACCTGCGGAGTTGATGCCCATTACTTCCAGCGCATCTACCTGTTCGCTTACCTTCATGGTTCCAATTTCCGAAGCGATGTGCGAGCCTACCTTTCCTGCCAACACCAGGCAGGTGATGGTGGGCGCCAGTTCCAGCAGGGTGGAATCGGAAACCACCGTGCCAATCACACTTTTGGCGATGAAGCCGGAAACCAGCTGATACGCGGTTTGAACGGTGGTAACGGCTCCCACAAAAAATGAAATAATCGCTACGATGGGCAGGGATCCGATGCCGATGGCGTTCATCTCGTCAAAGGTGCGCTGCACATAAACCTTCAGGCGTTCCGGTTTGGAGAACATGTTGCGCATGAACAGCACATACCGGCCCACGTCAAAAATCAACTTCATTCAGGTTGTAAATATAAAGTCACCCTGCAATTTTGCGGACATGTATCAGGTATTGATCACCGGAGCCACACGTGGCATCGGACGGGCTATAGCATTGGAATTTGCGTCGCGGGGCTGCAACATCGCGTTTTGCGCCCGTGATGCCGCTGCAGTAGCTGCCTTTGAACTGCTGCTTCGACACGATTATGGCGTGGAAGCCCATGGCTTCGCGGTAGATTTGAGCAGCAAGAAAGAAGTGCAGTCTTTTGCAGTCGTGGCCATGGAACGTTTGGGCGGGCTGGATATTCTGGTCAACAATGCCGGCGTATTCCTGCCAGGTTCTGTTGGGGAAGAAGCAGATGGCGTTTTTGAACAGCTGATGGCAGTGAACCTGGCCGCACCGTATCATTTGAACCGTGTGGCGCTGCCCGAACTGAAAAAATCGGCACGTGCCCATGTGTTCAACATCTGCAGCACGGCAAGCATCATGGCATACCCCAATGGAGGCAGTTATTGTATTTCTAAGTTTGGATTGCTGGGCATGAATAAGGTTTTGCGCGCCGAAACGCTGGGCACGAGTATTCGGGTTACGGCGGTATTGCCCGGTGCCACGCTTACCGACAGCTGGGCGGGCAGCGATTTGCCCCCGGAGCGATTCATTCAGCCCGTAGCCGTGGCCAAAGCTATTGCGGCCTGTTGGGATGTGAATGAATCTTCTGTGGTCGAAGAGTTGTTGGTTCGACCACTGCAGGGCGACATCTGAATATTGAAGCGCCTATAGTGCCCATAAAATTCAACAGGCCATTTATCAAGAATACAAACGGCTGGATGATTTTTTAGTATAATTGTGGCAATAATCCAGAAAGAATGAAACGTATTGTACTCGTGCTGGCTATGGCTGCCCTTGCTGGCAATGCCGTAGCACAATCACTCCGCGACGACAGGTCATATCCTGCCGGACCGGTAGTTGAAAAGAACCTGTTTAAAAAGAGTTACTCACTGAGGGACTCGAAGTCTGATTGGTTTGACCCTGCTGTGAGCATTGATCAGCTCAACTCTCAAACCACGTTCTTCCGTTCCACCATGTTCCCTGATTCAAACATCCTGACCCAGTATTCCAACGGATTGGGTGAAGTAGGATGGCATTCTGTAGGCATGTTGCTGGATCCCCGCAGCGTGATTTATGAAAGTTCACCGTTCAAAATGAGCCGTTGGAATACCTACACGGTAGATTCCATCGCGTTCCTGTACATGTACAGCCGCTGGAACCCAAATCCTGCCATCGTTGATTCTATCCGCGTAACTACCTTCACCGGTGCTGACGTGCTTACCTACACCAACCTTGGCCTGGGTACCGTTAACTACAACCGCCCTGAAAACCGCGCCAGCGGAACCACTGTTCAGAGCAAATTTGTAGAACTGAATGTGGAAGATACCATCATGAGCCGCTGGGGCATCATTGAACTGCCCATCGGACGCACGGTATTGGGTTCCAACAACGGTGCCAACTGGTTCGGCGCCAGCTTCAGCTACATCCCCGGCGACAAGTCTTACAGCAAGACTGAGCCTTTCGATACCCTCGATTGCCGCAGCTTCCCTGATGTAATCCGTCGTTTCAACCAGTTTGAATTCCAGTTGGCTCAGGACGCAAGTGCTTATGCTGAAAGCCCAACCGGAACTACCGGCGGTGCACGCATCCTGAACAACGGCTTCATGGTAAACACCGGCATCCGCTACGCGCTGTACACCGGCAACCTGGCACCCATCAACAACAGCTACTACGGTGGCACCTGGACCAATACCCAGAACCAAAGCTTCACCTATGCGCCACGTGTATTGTTCAAGCTTTCTACCAACAACTACTCCGTGAACGATCTGACTCAGAACGGCGTTTCTGTGGGCATGCCTTACCCGAACCCAGCTAGCAACGGCCAAGACATCGCTGTTGATTTCAAACTGACCGGCGCTGCTGATGTTACCGTAACCCTGCAAGATCTGAACGGTCGCGTGATGCAGCACATTGCCAAAGGCAAATTCGCCGCCGGTGAAAACACCGTTTCCTTCAAGCCTGCAGGCCTGAAAGCCGGAATGTACCTGGTAACCGTGAGCAACGGTACCGGCATCAGCACCGGTAAACTGGTGATTGAATAAGCAATAAATAAATCCGAATAAGGATTGCCATCGAACGCCGCTCCGGAAACGGGCGGCGTTCTTTTTTTGTTCGCTGCAACTGTTGTTTCACAAGCAAAGGTGCAGGTTGTTTGATGTATGATTTGGATGCAGATTTCTTGTCTGTACAGTAGTGCTTGTTCCGGACGGATTAAATGTGTGCAACCCTTTCGGGAAGTGGTTTGTTTTGGCCGATTCAGCGCAAGGTAAGGCGTTGCACCCTGCCGCGGTTTCCGGCCAGCCATAAGAAACGGCCACTTACGGCAACAGCATTGGCTCCTGCGCTGCTGAAGTGTTCCCAGCTGCGCCCATGGCTGCGGCTCACATTGGTTCCATTGGTTCCCGTACAATAAAAAAAACCGGTTTTGGGGTCAACGCAGGAACCGCTGCGGTATCCGTTCGGGAAGGAGTCGGCAGGTTCAAACCGTCCGCTGAGCGGATTGCGCCAGGCTGCGGTGGAATCACCTTGACGGAAATACTTATAATGCCCACCCAGAACCACCCCGTAATCACCGGCAAGGGTCATCGTATATGCGCCCCAGCCTGTGCCGCCTTTTAAGGGCAATGCCTGGATGTTCGTGCTGTCGCTGAACAGCACATCTTTGCCTCGGCGGGTGGACGTAAAGAATCTGGGAACGGAACCACCACCGCTCACCCATTGGATCAAATGCTGGTTGCCTGCGTGCACATAGGCAATAGAAGTGCCGCTTGCGGCAAAGGCGGCCTCACCATTGAACGCGGGCGGGTTTGGCCAGAATTCCTTCCAGCTTCGCCCTGCATCGTCCGAAACAAGAAGCAAAAAGCGCAGACTTGTGGTGTCGTGGTGAACGGGCATCGGATCCCCCAGGCAGGCGCCTGTTTTGCCATTGAAGTCAATGCCATCCAGGAAGATGCCGGGCGTATTGTTTTCATACACCGTGGTCCATTTTTTTCCGCCATTGCGTGTGGAGATGATCACAGCACTGTCGCCGCTGCTCATGGCTACCGCGCGACGGCGGTTCCAGGCGTGTATGTCCCTGAAGTCGCGGTTGGGGTGGTTTTTAGGGGAACAGTTAATCCAGGCTTTCCCTGCATTGACGCTGCGGAAGATGCTTCCGTTAGCGCCGCTCACCCAAACTATGTGTTCCTTTGCGGGGAATAAGCCTCGGAAATGTCCGCTGCACAGGCTGTCGGTTTTAGCGACATCGTATTGTGCGCATGCGGGTGCAGTATGCCATAGAACTGCGAAAACCAGGCACCTGAACAACATCAGGAATTTCGTTTGCGCACGGTGCGCTGTTCGATGCGTTTTTCGTAGTTGCTGCCCTGGAAGATGCGCTGCACGAAGATGCCGGGAACGTGGATTTCGTTAGGATTCAGGGCGCCGGCAGGATGCAGCTCTTCCACTTCTGCGATGGTGATTTTTCCGGCCATGGCCATCATGGGATTGAAGTTGCGGGCCGTTTCCTTGAAGATCAGGTTGCCGTGTGTATCGCCTTTCCATGCTTTCACGATGGCGAAATCGGCATCAAAGGCATATTCCATAAGGTAGGTTTTGCCATTGAAGATTCGGGTTTCTTTTCCTTCGGCGACTTCCGTACCCACACCGGCAGGTGTGAAGAAGGCCGGGATTCCGGCACCGGCAGCCCGGCAGCGTTCGGCCAGGGTGCCCTGAGGAATCAGTTCCACTTCCAGTTCACCGCTGAGCATCTGCCGCTCAAATTCTTCATTTTCACCAACATAGCTGCTGATCATCTTTTTCACCTGACGTTGCTGCAGCATCAGTCCGATGCCAAAATCATCCACACCGGCATTGTTGGAGATACAGGTAAGGTTTTTCACGCCTTTGCGCACCAGCGCGTTGATGCTGTTTTCAGGGATTCCGCAGAGGCCGAACCCACCCAACATCAATGTCATTCCATCGACGACATCGCCCAGCGCTGCATCGGCATCCTTTACGGTTTTGTTCATACTTTTTCTTCTATAGTTGCGGAAAGACCTCGGTCGCACAATGCCTCACAAATGGGCTTCAGCTGATCATAGCCTCCGTGTTTTACGGCGTATTTGCCATTGTTGTGGATGAACCATGCACATTGTTCGGCCTGGAATATATCGTGGTCGCACAGTTGCACGAGGCAGCGAATCACCCAATCGAAGGTGTTCACGTCGTCGTTGTAAATCACAATGGAATAGCCATCCTGAACCTCTGATAAAACCAGGAGTTCTTCAGCAGTATCCTGGTCAGGAATTGCGGCGGTGACGCGGTAAGAGCTTGGCTTTGTTTTCATTTCCGTTCAGCAACCTTTTGATGTTCTTCTGGTGTGTCAAAATTACCAAAAGGGCGATACAAATTCCAAAGGCGATGAACAGGGGTTCGTTTCGTTTGAAAATCCAGATGATGAGCACCGGAAGCATGATGGCCGCAGAAATGCTGCTCAGGGAAACATAACGCGTGGCGAACAGCATCAACAGGAATACACCAAGGCAGGCAAGGGCACTGAGGTAATGGATGGCAATGAGGATGCCCAACAGCGATGCTATGCCTTTTCCGCCCTTGAAACCTGCAAAAACGGGAAAGAGGTGGCCGAGCAAAGCTGCCAGCCCGAACAGCAGCT
>JBEDND010000151.1:0-7763 GCA_041170785.1 Bacteroidota bacterium
GAGTAAAACACAGGAGTTACCCGTCATCCAGGAGTGGTTGCGCTCGGGCATTCCGGTGAACAGGAACGCGGCACAAACTATTTCAGATGTGCTTGACATCAGCCTGGATGCTGCTTATCGCAGGCTGCGAGGGCAGTCACCATTCACCCTCCAGGAGGGCATGATACTGGCAAAAGCGCTCGGGCTAAGCCTCGATCTACTTGCAGCATCCGGGAAAGGGCATATTGTGTTTGAAGTGGAAGCGGCGGCAGAAAGTCACGACAGCCGCACGTCCAATCTGGAACGCTTACTTCAAATGGGCAAAGCGCTGGCCAACGACCCGGAAGCGCGGATTGTGCACACACAGGAAGACATCATCCCCTTTCGCATGTACGGTTATCCTCAACTGCGCGCCTTCAAGCATTATCATTGGGAAAGGCTTTACACCTCAGATACCGGAACCCGTTTCAATCCTACTGCTGAGGATAAGCTACGCGACGAAGCCGCTGCCGGGATATACCGAATGTACATGCGCATTCCTTCGCTTGAAGTATGGTCAGAATACAGCCTGGACAGCACCCTGCGTCAGATTCGTTATGATATGGAAACCGGCCACTTTTCCCATGTTGTTGATGCGCTCGCTGTAACGGCAGATTTACATCAGCTGCTTGACGACCTGCAGGAACAGGCACGAACCGGAAACAAACACCGGGAAAACGACTTCCAGCTTTTTTGGAGTGAAATTGCCGTCTTCAATGGCAGTCTGATGGTATATGCACGAGGTCATCAACGCGTGTATGCCGGCCACCACACCATGCACTACCTCAGCACCTCCAACCAAGATTATTGCCGGCAAACAGAAGCATGGAACGACTTGTTATTGCGTCGCAGCCTGAACCTCACCGGTTATGCCGAAAAGCTGCGTTACCGTTTTTTCAGTCTGCTCCGACAGCGTGTAAAAGCACTGGAACACTGGCTACAGGAGCAGGAATAACTCCTCAGTTGAAACAACAAATACCTGCTTCTGTTGCGTATTCCTATTGTGTTATTCCTGACCAACCTGAGCCGCATACTCAAACAATGATTACTTGCACTGCAGGTACGCAATAATCTCAAAATCAATCGTTTATGCACTGTTAGGATTTGCGAACCCTAAAGGGAACGGTAAATTTGCATTTATGTGGATGCGTTGGGTGACCGGTGTTTTGGTATTGTTGCTGTTGGGCAGCGCAGTAAGACGTTTCGATGCTTCATTGGATGCTTCGCATGCATACCTTACAGAGAAGAGTAAGTATCACGCATTTTCGGCTGCCAGCAAAGAAAAAATAAGCGGCTTTTTCAGGAGAATGCATCAGGCCGGTCTGTTCAATGGTACCTATTTGTTTTTCAAAGGCGACAGTTTACTTCAGGGGAAACATGGATTCGCCAACTTCCGCACCGGCGATACGTTACTTTTAGACGACTTGTTTCAACTGGCCAGCGTGAGCAAAACCATTACCGGCACAGCAGTGATGTCGCTTTATCAAGATGGATTGCTGAACCTGGATGACAGCGTGCACCATTACCTCCGCGATTTAAAACGGAAAAACCTAACCATCAGGCAATTGCTCAGCCACACCTCAGGCTTGCCCGATTATTTTGATTTCAGCGACCGCTACTGGCCAGATAAAAGCCGGCATATGAACAATAGCGATGTGATACAGATGCTGAATAAACTTCCGACAAGCATGTTCGCACGTCCGGGGGCTTTCTACAATTATTGCAATACCAATTATGTGCTGCTTAGCGCTATTGTGGAACAGGTTTCTCATCATTCTTTCCGACATTTTGTAAAACAACGGGTATTTGAACCCTGTGGCATGCCCTACTCCCACATCAACAACTTCGACAGCATACCCCTGAGCGGATACTTCCTTCAGGGCTTTGAACGGAGTCATTACCTGGTTCAGGATGTGCCGCAAAATGGAACCTGCGGCGACAAAGGCGTGTACAGCAATACTTGGGAAATGTTTCTTTTTGACCGCGCCCTGCGCAGTCCGTTCTTGTTGCACAGGTCTATATTGGAAGAAATGTACCGACCTGCGGTGCCCACGTCAAATCAGGGGCAGTTTTATGCCTTGGGCTGGCGTGTCACCTGGATCAACATGCGCAAATGGGCGTTTCACAACGGATGGTGGAAGGGATTTCGAACCTATTTCTGGCGTTGCCTTGACGATAACCGCTGTTATGTGGTGCTTACCAACAACGTGAACGGAAGGTTTCTCAGCACCAGGGATATGGTCAGCCTGCTGGATTGAACATAGACACTGTGGACTGTTACCAGGCTTGAATTTGTTTCTTTTCAGCTTCCGTAAGCCCTGACACCTGCAGCATAAAGCCTTTGATGGTTTGGAACAACGCATGGGCACGCAGCGGCGGATGCGCCATGATGAAAGCCTTATCTTCAGCAAGATGTGTAGAAATCCCCACCATGGAAGGCGTATTATATTCTACGCTGTAGCGCAAGAAACGAATTTCGGTATGCTGGGGAAACTTGACCACTGCAGCATTCAGTTGGACCGAACCGGACTTAACATGAACCACTTTGTTGTAAGGATTGTAGCTGAATTTTGCCTTCAAGGCCAGCGCTGAACCGTAATAAGCCTGCATGACCGCATCAGCCGCCGCCTGACTTTTGGTCATTTTCTCCAGAGCCAAAGCTTCTGTTTCGCTATACACCGCTTTCAGATAGGTTTGCCGCACCAGGGAATAATCTGCCGTGCCGGCGGCGAACATAAACCAGGCAAGAAGAAGTGACTTCATGACTAGCTTAACAATTCAAAGCCATTTTTTCTTACGGAAGAGATATAAGGTTGTAAAGGAAGACAAAAGCATCAGGAGGATGGCAAAAGGATATCCGTATTTCCATTTTATTTCAGGGAATGCCTGAAAGTTCATACCATAGATACTGGCAATCAGTGTGGGTGGCATGAAGATGACAGATGCCACCGTGAAAATTTTGATGATTTTGTTTTGTTCAATATTGATCAAACCTAAAAACGTATCCTGAAGGTACTCCAGCCTTTCTGAATTAAACGTGGTATGATCCAACAATGAATTGACGTCTTTGATCAGGATGCGCAGCCGTTCCACTTCGGCACCTTCAAAATCTCGGGAACGCAACATCGCCGTAACTACGCGCTGCTTGTCGATGATGTTCTGGCGCAGCATCATGGTGTCGTCGAGCAGCCTGTTGATTTGCAGGATGAGTTTTTCATCTGTGCTTCCGGTGAAGCTCAATTCCCGTCCCAGTGCTACGATGTTTCGTGAAATCCCTTCGATGATGTCGGCATCCGTATCAATTCCGGTTTCAAAGAGACTCACAAGGATTTTTTTTCCGGAACCAAAAGCCCTTCCGGAAGCTTTGATTTTGCGCACGCATTCGGCAAAGTTGGAAAGATCTGCTTCCCGGTAGGTGAACAGGGTTTCATTTTGCAAAATGAACGAAACACCATTACTCACAAATCCTGCCTGCTGGCTGTAGTCTATTTGCAGAAAATTGGTATTTGCAATAATTTCCTCATCGGTTTCAAAATACCTGGATGATGATTCAATTTCTGCCTGTTCCTGCTTACTCTGAAATCGAATTTCGAAGTGCTCTTCTACATCACGGAGTTCTTCAATGGAAGGATTTTGCAAATCGATCCATATGATTTCTTCGAGGCTTCCCAATTCGGAGAGCTTTGGCACCTTCAGCACCTTGTTTTGTTTCCTGAAGTAAACCCTCATCATGAGCCCAACTATCTGATAAATCCATGGATGAACAGCGCGAAATTAGCTGATGCCAAGCGCATTACTAAGCAGCACGCGAAAAAACATCCCGCTTAATCCTGCCATTCGGCAACAAAGATGTTGGTAGCTCGCGTACCACCATTGTTTCTATTGCTGCTGAACACCAGGTATTTCCCGTCTGGAGAGAACATCGGAAACGCATTGAAAATACTTTCATAGGTAATTTGTTCCAGGCCGGTGCCATCAGCATTGATCATATACAGCTGAAAATCGTAGCCGCGTTCGCTTTTATGATTGCTGCTGAACAGGATTTTATTTCCTGATGGATGATAATATGGTGCCCAGTTGGCCTTGCCTAATTGAGTAATCTGTTTCAGGTCGCTGCCGTCAATGTTTACGGTATACAGCTCCATACGAGTTGGTTCAACCAGCCCTTTGGCCAAGAGTTCTTTATACTTGGCTACTTCTTCTTCTGTTTTTGGTCTGCTGGAACGGAACACCAGTTTCTTTCCGTCGGGTGAAAAGAACGCGCCACCATCGTAACCAAGTCCGTTGGTCAGTTGCTTCAGGTTTTGGCCGGAGGTATCCATGATCCAAAGTTCCAAGTCGCCGCTGCGGTCGCTGGTGAACACGATGTGTTTCCCATCGGGTGAAACTGTGGCTTCTGCATCGTAACCGGGCTCTTTGGTTAGCTGTCGGGTAATGTTACCCTTCAAATCAGCGATGTAAATGTCGTAACTTGAATAAACAGGCCAAACATAAGCACCGGTGCTGCCGGGAGCCGGAGGACAACTGTGGCCACCTTCGTGCGTGCTGGCATATAAAATGTGTTTACCATCGGGCATGAAAAAAGAACAAGTGGTACGGCCAAGCCCGGTGCTTACCAATTCTGGTTGGAAGCTTGAATCGGTGAGCAATTGCCAGGGCGCAGAAAAAATACGGTCGCATGGAATACCCTTCGCAGCGTCGGCACGTTGAAAGGTAAGTTGGGTTCCGTCCGGACTCCAATAGGCTTCGGCATTATCACCGCCGTAAGAAAGCTGATAAAGCGACTTGAAATGATGTTCCCCAGGAGCCGGCGTTCTTTTGGCATACTCAGGAATCCTGTTGTTTAAATCTTGGGCAGCAGGTGCTGAAAAGTCAGGTGCCTGGGCTGATTTCCTGGAAAAGCAGGAAGCAAAAAACAGCATCAACAATGGAAATACGATTGCTCGGGTCTTCATTTAGGGCGCGAAATTGCAGTTAAAGTTGCTCGAATTCAAATTTCGGGTATCCTCTTTGACCCAAATCATTGTAATAGTCTGTAAACCTCAATTTGAACAGCGCATTTCCGCTGGTACGGATTACGAAAACACGGTTATAGCTTACCGTGTATTTGCCTGACAGGCGATCAAATAGCTTCCAGTCGTATCCTATGGCATCCAGATTATTTCTGAAATTCAAGGACAGCGCTAAAGTACGGTCAACCTTTTCGAAAGGTACATTGTTCAAAACCTCCGCACAGCTGGTTTGCCAGGGATTCAGCAAACATCCAACTGCTACATAATCAAAGGGCTTTCCGGTTCCTGTTTCGATAATGGAGGTTTTATACTTTCGGAATACCAGATCCCAGGCATCTTGGTTTAATGGCTCCGCCTGGAGGGTATCTTTTTTGGCAAAACTAAAATAGGCATAGTTCTTCCCCTGCTGGCGCGGAATCTTTGCCTTCTGGAAGTTGCTGTCTTTCAATCCGGCATAAAGCAGCATGAAACTGCCATTTTCGGACCCTTCCACCTTAAACTTAACATAACGTTCAGCGACCGGCTGATTCATGCCACGGTCAAGGATATACCAGTAGCCATAACTTTTTACACCATCCGGAGACCATTTACCAATGCCTGTTTCATCGGGATTGCCGCTTGGATGGTCATACCTCCAACCCTCAAGCGGCACACTGGGGTTTTGGGGAATCGCACCCGTATCACCCTGATAAACCCACGCATCGTTGCCGTTGTTCAAAATGATTTCCCAGCGCGCATTTGCGCAAGCAAATCCTAAATCCCAAAGTGAACCTGTTGTTTGGACATCTGTATTGGAACCAAGGTGCACAAAAACGTCACGGTCTCTATCCTCGCCCATCTCCAACATTTTTGTTTGCACGCCTTCCAGTTTTGCCGGCGGCGGATACAAGGCCTCTTCAGGCTCACAGGAACTCATGAAGATGAGCAACAGCCAAAAGCCCAACGTAGCGCGCATATTCTGCAAATATCAGGGTTGTTGGGGTTTATCTTGTATCTGCAAGATGAGTCGAATGAAGAATTGCCTGCCAGGCGAAATCAGCTGATCGCCATTGTTCGTGGCATGAATACCACCGGAAATCCTGTTGGATTGAATGCTGGTCACACCAAATGCATTTCTGCAACCGGCACTCAGACGAATTTGCTGTTGCCGGAAATGTCTGGAAACAATGATGTCGCTAATCCAAAAATCCTGAATGGTATAGGCTGTTCGGTCTGCATTGTAGCCTCTGGTCTTCCCGCTGTATTTCTGGAACAGATGAACGCGCCAGGCCGAATGTTCAGGAGTCCATCCCATATTGAACCTGAACTGTGTGAAATAGAAGAAACGTTTGTCTCCGAGTCCGCTGCCATCCAGATCATCCCTTAAACCGATGGTTGACCAGCCGGCGGTAAGGTTAAACGCCCTGTGTATGTAGCTGGCATTCATACTCATTCCCTGAGTATTGTAGCTACCTACGTTGATATATGTATATAAATTCGTCAGGGGATCCACCAACGCCAAACTGATTCTGTTCTTGATGTAGTTCTGGAATATGGCATAATCAAAACGAAATGCCTGCTTCTGAGGAAGTGGCCTTCGGTAATCAAGTCCGATGCTGTAGTTGAGCGACTGTTCGGCCTGAAGGTTTTCATTGCCGCGCACATTGTGTTGGTTATCCACAAACAGTAAATTCAGTTCTTTGAGGCCGGGTGCGCGGTAGCCCACGGCCAAAGAGCCTCTGAACAACATTTGCTTCGACAAATCCCATTTCCATTGCAGCGAAGGAATTACGGGCGCAAGTTTCAATCCCGACAAAGGACCCTGAGCAGCCAATGGTTTGCCAAAACGATCATTGTAAATAAACCTGATGCCCGGCCTCAGCAGCAAGCGTTGCACCGGTCGGTAATCTACCACACCAAACAAAGCCACATCGTGAATTCCGGGTGAACCGGCGGGAATATTATCACCTCTGCCTTGTTCAATATTCACTTCATACCCGGCCATCCACTGCACAGGTGACCAGGGCCGAGACTGCGCTGCAAATCCACGAGACATCCATTGAGTGAAGCGACTTTGGTCGCCTAGAAAGGCTGTTAAATCACGTTCGGTTCCGTTCACCAGATCACGTTTGAAAACATCCTTGTTCCGGCCAAAAAACTGCCATGACTGAAGCAACTCCAGGCGAACCTGTCGCTTCAGCGGAATACTAACCTGCCATTGTTGATTCAGGCGATTCGTCAGGTAGATGTGGTTGAAACCACTGATGCCGGTATTGCTGTACTCTGCAGCCTGTCTGTCGGTAAGTCGCTCCTGGAACTTTTGCACCTGAAATCGATGCGTCCAGGTTCCTGTTTTCAAGAAAAGATTGGATTCACCAAAAGTTCTGGTTTTGGGTTTCCAGTCGAAAGGGCGGTCCTTTTTATTGAAATCAATACCGCCAAAGAAGTACCTGCCGCCATTGATACTCAATGCCAGCCTTTTGTTGAAGCGGTGGTTGATGGTCACATCCTGATTGAAATTGCGCAAGCCATCAGCGTACACGTTTGCATCGGCTTGCGTTCCTTTTCGTTCCGCCTGCCGTGTGATGATGTTGATGACACCACCTAAAGCATCTGAACCAAATACTGAAGACATCGGCCCTTCAATAATTTCCACCCGGGACACATTGCTGAGGTTGATTTGAGACACATCCACATTGCCATTCAGTCGGCCAATCACGGGAACTCCATTGACCATCACCTTGATGTTTTGTC
>JBEDND010000152.1:0-2590 GCA_041170785.1 Bacteroidota bacterium
AAGCCTTCGGCATTCTTCTCTTCTTTTTCGAAAAGACTCTTCGGTACAAAAAGCGGGAAATAAGCGTTGCTGTGGCCCGTTTCCTTGAACATTCGATCCAGTTGGCGCTGGATGTTTTCCCAAATGGCATAGCCATAGGGTTTGATGACCATGCACCCTTTTACCGCACTGTGTTCAGCGAGGTCAGCGTTCTTCACCAGGTTGTTGTACCATTCGCTGTAGTTCTCGTTGCGCTTTATTTTTTCAAAGGCCATAGTTATGGAATGTTTTTTGTATTTTTAAGGTTGCAAAGGTAGCCCAATTGCCTGTGCAGGAGGTATTTGATATGAGAACCATTTTCACCGTTGTTATTGCAGGCGTACTGCTGGCTTCATGCCAGTCTTCACGCATCGCACAAGTTAATGTTTATGATGATGCGTATTATGTTCCCGGACAGGAACTGGCCGGAGTAAAACAACATCAGGAGCACAGGCAATCAGAAGTAAAACCCTACAACCAGAATGGCTACGGAAGTTCCTATGCCGACCGGTTCAGGAACTTTGGTTCGGGTCCCTACCTGAGCCCCAATATGGGTTATTATCCCGGATTTGGTATGTCGCCGTATATGGGTTGGGGCGGAATGGGTTATTCACCTTATGGCCCGTATGGATATGGTTCATGGAATCAGCCTTGGGGATGGAATCAGCCGTGGATGAATCCGTGGTACATGCACGATCCTTGGTGGAACAACCGCTATCGGCCCGGACCAATTCCGCCGCACCATTTCAAGCCGCAACAAGAACCTACCAACCGCCTGCGCATGCGCGCGCCCAATCAAACCTTGCCTGCCGGTCCTGGTGGCGACAACCGTGTAAACCAGCCTCAGCGTCAGGCACCGCCCCAAACGCCTTCAACCAGTCCTTCCAGACCTGCGCCCAATCCGCGCAACCAAACACCCACGCCAGATCAGCCCACGCCGCAGCAAAGACCGCCGCAGCGTCCTGCTCCCGGTGGAACCAATAACCCGCCACCTGCGCCAACAGCACAGCCGCGCAATATTCGTCCTGCAACGCCCGCCACAGCACCTTCAAACAACCGCAGTACCGCACCCTCGCCGCGCATGAGTACACCTTCCAGCAGACCAGCGCAACCAACAGCTCCGCGGACTTCAGGGGGGCAGGGTGGTTCAGGAGGAGGGCGCAGGCAATGATGCGTTTATCTGTTGCTTCACGAGCAATCCTCGTTATGTTATTCGGAGCATCCATCATTTCCGTTCAGGCCCAGAATGAAAGCGATGCCATACGGTACAGTTCAGGTTATTTCTTTGGAACAGCGCGCAGCATGGGCGTTGGTGGAGCTGTGAGCACCCTCGGTGCAGATGCAAGTTCCATCACCTTAAACCCTGCATCACTGGCCCAATACCGCCGTTCTGAATTCAGCGCCACATTGTCCTTCCAAAACATGAGCAATAGGGCTGAGTATATAAACCAGACCACACCCGACGCACGTTTCAACATGAACATCCCGAATCTGACGCTGGTTGTCGCCAATCAACGCTATAAAAACGGCAAACCGCTTACCGAAGGCTGGACGAATTTTACGGTGGCTTTTGGCGTGAACCGCAGCCATGATTTTCAAACAAGAACCTTTTTCCGTGACACCAATCGCTCGTCCAGCGTTAGCGATTACTTTGCCGAATTGGCCAATGGCTCTATAGTAAGTGCTTTTCCTGAGGGCAGCCTGCAATCCATTGCATGGAACGGTTATGCCATAGATCAGGTTTCGGGTACTACAGATCAATACGAGAGCGGTTTTAAAGGACCCGCGCGTTTGCTGAAACAGGAAGGCATCAAAGATATTCGCGGTGCCATCATCGACTGGCATGGGTCTTTTGGTGCGAACTTTAGTGACAGGTTGTATCTGGGACTGGGTTTGGTGTACAGCAACCTCCGGTACATCGAAGATTTTTCCCTTACAGAAACAGATTTAAAGCAGGATCCGACCATCAAAGACCTCAAGCAGTTGGAAGTGGTGAATAACAATACCGATCGGGGTGGTGCCGTGGGCGCGCGTATTGGAATGATTGTGCGCCCTACCGATCACCTCAGGCTGGGAATAGGCATCCAAACCCCGCGAAGCTTTCAGATCAATAAATTATACACCTATCAGGTGCAATCCTACTTTGATCCGGGATCACCGAACGGAACCATGACTGAACCTGCATTTACAGATCCGGCCAACAGCTATGATTACAAGGTGATCACACCATTCAAGGCCAATGCCGGGGCAACTTTGCTCTTTGGAAAATCAGGATTTATTGCAGGTGATGTTGAATTTGTTGACTACACCACTGCCAAGCTGAAAGCCCGCGATTACGGATTTCTAAGTGAAAATGCCAGCATCCGATTGTATTACAGACAGGTATTAAACGTTCGTGTTGGTGGTGAATTTGTGGTCGATATGTACCGATTCCGCCTTGGCTACATGAATAATCCCAACCCATTTTCCAATAATGCGAACATACCCTTCACAAGGAATCTGGGCTACTCAGCCATTACCGGAGGATTTGGCATCAGAGAAGCGAAGTATTTTCTGGATATGGCTTTTTTGA
>JBEDND010000153.1:0-3295 GCA_041170785.1 Bacteroidota bacterium
CATGTGGTCTTTCCAACACCTCTGGGACCGGTGAACAGGAAAGCCTGAGCCAGCTTATTGCTTTCAATTTCGTGGATCAGCGTTTCGGTAATATGCTTCTGACCCACCACATCATCAAAAGATGCGGGTCGGTATTTCCTAGCCGAAACGAGATAATTCTCCATAGGGACTGTGGCAAAATAAATACGCGACCGGCTTATTTGATACTGCTGTGCACAACTATCAATCCAGTTCGAATAAAAATTCGCGTTGCCTGTTCCACACCTTCATCCATTTATCTGCGGCCTTGTTTCCGTAAGGGTCAAAGTCAACACGCAAATGCTGTTCACCGCTGATTACGGTTAGCTCCCCGGAAGTGAAGGTTCCTTTTGATTCCGGATTCCCGTGCAATCCCTTGGTATTCCACAACATCAGCCAGTTGTCGCTGCGCAGCGAACCGTCGCCGCTCAGTTGGTAATCAGGCAACCCGGCGCCGTTGTTTTCGGCGAATTGCACGGCGGCCTCTGTTTCAAAACGTGTGCTGCCCTCTTCCGTAGTTTCTTGAAAAGCAGCTTCCAGCAAGGAATTTTGCTCCTGCCCCACTTCCAGATGCATGCGTCCAACAAACCTATAGCTGATGGTTCCATTGCTCAGGGTACAACTGTCGCGCTCGGTCATGGTTAGTGCCATATACAAACCCGCAGTCCAGCTGTCGCCGCTTAAGGACGCCCGGTATGTGCCGCTTCGGTAATAACCGTCGGGACACAGCACTCCAAAAGGCTTGGCTTTTGTCCGTTTTCCAAAATCGATGTAAAATTCCATGCCATCCCAATCGGCCAGTGTGCTGTCGGTCCAAACCACATGTGTACCTGCAGGAAGAATTGCGGTTGCTTGTCCACTGATACTTAGATAAGCGAGGTGCCAATGCAGCGCAAGGTGATGCATAGACTGAGCCACTGCTTTTGCAGGTAATACTGCTTCTTCCCTGCCCTGTTTTCCACAGGAAGCACCTACCAAGGCACTGAGGCCCATCATCACAGGAAAAAACAAGCGCTGCATGGAGTTGCGAAATAAACCGAAAATTGTGATAAGCGGCGGGGAAAGGTGCTTGACTGGGTGGCGTGGCCAGGGCCAAAAAAAAAGAAACCCCGACTGTGCGGGGCTTCTTCATGCTGAGACGCAAGGGATCAGCGAACCATGAAATCAAAAGTTTTTCCATTGATGGTGGCTCTGGCCAGACGGTCGCAAGCTCCGTCTTTCTTCGGATCAAAGTCCACGTTGATGTAACCTCCATTGTCGTTCACAATTTCCAGCACGCCTTTAACGAAGGTGTTGGCGCATCCTTTTTCAATATTCTTGATGAGGTCTTCCTTCACCAGCCAGGTGTAATTCACGCCATCTTTATTGGTTCCGCCTCCAGAACCATTAATGGTGAATTCATCGCCAATAATACCGGGCCCTCCGGGTTTGGTATTTTCAATGAAACGGGTGCCGTAGAAGAGCCAGGTTTTGTTGTTTCGTTCGGCTTTGCCGTTGCGCACTTCAACAGTCACTTTGTTCACTGCGGTACGTGTAATACTCAGCGCGCCTGAAAGCTTGGTCATCACCAAACCGTCGCCCGAGTAATAATTGTTTGAGTCGGCAATTGTCAGGATGCCTGTAGCACCGATTTCCGAGTAGCGCTTGTCCAGCGAGAATCGAAAAACACCGGCCCTGAATTTCCCGTCGTTGCATTCGCGGCCGAAGGGTGCAGAGGTTCCCAGGGGTCCAAAGTCAATTTCATAAACCACGCCATCGCCATCGGAAAAGGAAGAATCTATCCAGGTAAAAACTGCGCCGTTGGGCAGGATTCCGGCGCTGGATGAACGAAGTTTGAAATCGGTTGAATTCAAATCATCACTCACATCAAAAGCCGCGGTGAATTCACTTTCACTGTTGGCAAAATCTTCGGCACTGGAAATGGTTTCTTTCGTTTCACGGATTTTATCGCAGGCAGAGAACCAGGTAAATCCAAGCGTAAGCAGAAGCAATGCGGATGTTTTTAAACGGTGTTTCATGATGCATCTTGTTTTAGTTGAAATACAATTGTTGGAAGGCTCAACCCCCAAGTGGTTTAAATCAAATGAGTATTTCGTGCAGGGCGCGCAGCAGAATTTCCGAAATGGTTTCTGCTTCCTCATCGGTCATTACCAAGGGCGGTGCGATCCTGAAGGCATCCGGAGCAAACAGGAACCAATCGGTAATCACCCCCAATTCCAAGGCTTTGGCGATGAACGCCCGGCAGTGGTCTGCCGAAGGAAGTTTCACCGCCAGCAATGCACCTGAGCCTGAAATTTCAATACCATGAACGGATGTGAGGCGCGCTTTGAAGATCGCTCCAAGTTGTGCTGCACGTTTAGGCAAATCAGTAGTTTCCATCAGTTCCAGTCCTTTGACGGCGGCGGCGCAACACACAGGATGACCGCCAAACGTGGTGATGTGCCCAAGTACGGGGTTGTCAGACAAGGCCGCCATAATTTCCTTGGAAGCCACAAATGCTGCGAGCGGGTATCCTGCACCAAAGGCCTTCCCACAAACCAGAATATCGGGCACTACTCCATATTGTTCAAAAGCAAACAAGGTTCCTGTGCGGCCCATACCTGTTTGAATTTCGTCGGCAATGAGCAGGGCATTCACCTCTTTACATCGTTGCGCCACTGCCTGGATGTATGCCAGGTCGGCCACCTTGCAACCACGTTCCGCCTGAACAAATTCAAGCACTACCGCAGCTGTATCGCGGTTAATGACATTCAAAGAACGAGTGTCGTTTTGCCTGATGAAGCGTACACCGGGTACCAGCGGCCTATATGCGCTGGTAAAATACTCGTCGCTCATCAGTGAAAGTGCACCTACAGTGCTGCCGTGGTAGGCATCCCGTTGGGCCACCATCCAAGGTTTTCCGGTAAATCGCCGAGCCAGCTTGACGGCGCCTTCGATGGCTTCAGTACCTGAATTGGTGAGGTAAACGGAATTCAATGGTTCCGGGAGCATACGGCTTAGCTTGGCAGCCAGTAATGCCTGAGGCGCCTGAATCATTTCCCCGTAAACCATGACGTGTGCATGGCGGTGCACCTGTTCAATCACCGCTGCATTGATTTCAGGATGCATGTGCCCGTATGCACTCACACTAATGCCGGCAATCAAATCCCAATAGGCACGGCCCTGGGTGTCGTATATTCTGCACCCTTCTGCCCGCGACACTTCCAAACCCAGTGGTGCCGGACTTGTTTGGGCCTGATGTTGCAGAAAGAGTGCGCGTATATGCATGGCACAAAAA
>JBEDND010000154.1:0-3854 GCA_041170785.1 Bacteroidota bacterium
CCATTAAAGAAGGTATTACAAATGGATAAGCCTGCTGAAAGTGTTCCGGATCGCTGCAGGAAACTACATCAAATTCAAAATCGCGTTTGTGGTTGAAAGGGGCCAGCGATAAGCGGGCATCGCCTTTGTGGTGCAATCGAAAATGCTGACTGCAAATTTCTGATCCTGCTTCAAAATACAACACATTGCTGTGCCTGCCCCAGCATTTGAATATAATTTGAGACCCATCGCCAAACAGCAGTCGGAAGCTGCGGTCAAAACCGCAATCTTGTATTTCTACAATCTGTTTGCCAACGGCATCCCTGAACTGGTTGATGGTGTTTTTACCGGCATTTCCGGCTTGTTCGGGCATGCAGATGAATAACTGGCCATCGGCCCAGTTTAACTTTAGGTTGAAGTGCTTATCACGAGCCTCAAACTCCAGCAATAACTCATCTTTTCCGGTACTGAAACAGGTAGTCAGGAAATATCCCGGCAGTTTTTCCCCAAGATAACGGGCAATGGCCCGCACTGTAAAACTGCTCTGATAATGATCCATGTTGCAAATATCAGGAAGGCCTGAGCCATTGGACTTATTTAGTTTCAGCGTATCAAATGCACCAAACCACTGTGTACCTGCCTGTAGGTCTTACGCCCCTTATAGTGCAGGGAGTAGGCATAACAGCCTGAAGGACATTCCTTACCCATAAACATCCCGTCCCAGCCTTGGTTGGGGTTGTTGCTGCTGAAGATTTTCGCACCCCACCGGTCGTAAATGTCCAGCTGGTATTCGCGGGCGCCGGTGATGGTAGGCAAAAAGACTTCATTCAGCCCGTTTTTATTGGGTGTAAAAGCACTCGGCACAAACAGCAAAACCGTATCGGTTACACAGATGTTCAGTTCCGCAGAGTCTGCGCATCCTCCGTCGTTGCGGATGATCAGCTGAACCCGATAACGATTGGTATCGGTTTGGTAAATATGGTATGGGTTGTTGCCTGGCTGATAAGATTCGCTGCTGCCATCACCAAAATACCAGGTGCCGCTCGTTCCGCCGCTGCTCATATCCAGAAAATACATCTTTGGATTGATGTTGCTGAGGCAAATACCTTTCGGAGGATTGGTGATAAATGCCGCATTGAGTTTGCGAAAACCGGGAATTTCCAAACTTGTATCCTTCTTACAGCCACTGTTGATATCCAGCACGCTGACCAGATAGCGAGTACCGGCAAGGCCGCGCATGCTGTCGCCCTGTTGCTTGGGTTGTGTATTCCAGGTGTACAAGTAGTTACCCGGATGGCTCATGGATAACTTGAGGTAGCCCGGAAGGCCGAAGCAGGCAGGAGCGCTGCTTTTTGCGTTGAACCAGGTGTTGGGATGCACAAAAAGAAACCTGGAGGCCGTATCAGATTTAGAACAGCCATCGCTGACCATCACCTGAATAGCCGAGCTGTTTTTCGGACTGAAATAAGCCTGATTAGAACCTGTCAAACCATTCGACCATGAATAACTGTATGCAAACCTGTTTCCACCAATGGCCTGTGCGGTAATTAATACATTGGATCCCGGGCAAATGCTGTCGCTACTGCCTGAAAAGGAAACACGCAGTGTGTCTGCCACCACGATGTCTCTTTGCAGCAATCCGGTGCACGCACCCTGAGTGATGCGGTATTCCAGGCGCTTGTTTCCCGAACCGGATTTCCATGGGTTGAAATAGGGATGACTCACTCCCGGGCCGCTGAACAGCCCAGCACCAGGCAGCGCCTTCAATAAATAAGCAGTATCTTTCAAACAGGGAGCATTCGGAACGAGCTGCCACTGCATCGCAGGAATGGTATCCACTGTTACAAAAACTGTATCAAAACATCCAAACCGACTGACATAAATGATGCGGTTTTTTCCTTTCAGCGCGATGGCCGGGTTGAACAAGCCCTGTGCACTGTTGCTGATGCCGGTTCCGTAAAAATAGCCGCCACTCAGGCTTACTTTAAGCTTGAAAATTCCGGAGGTGCGGCAAACAGCGGTATCTTGTTGAATACCCGTCTTTGGACGTACGCAAATCCTCAAACTGTCCCTACATCCATTTACTGAATAAAATGCCAGATGTGTACCATAACCGGCTGCCGCCGGTTTGAAAAACCCTTTGGTATTGGTGATGCCTTTCCCGCTCCAGGTTCCGCCCGAAGGCGTAAACTGAGTCAAGGCCTTACTCAACCAGATTCCGGTATCCTGCGCACACAGGAATAAGGTGTCGCGTTTGCCCACCTGCGTGGGTAAAAGTGTCAGGAATTTACGGTCCGTACAACGCCCATTTCTAATGGTAAGCGTATCGGTAAAAATAGCTTTTCCCAAGCTGCTGAAATACGCAGGATTGTACTCGGGTTTTGTCGTATCACTGATGCCCCGGCCCTTCCAGGAATAACCACTCAAAGGCCTGAATCCGTTGAGGGTGTGTACGCCGGATGCCGGACAAATGGTGTCAAAGGTTTTACCTGCATCAATGGGTAACAAAGTAAGCAGGGTGGTATCCTGGCATCCTCTGGCGTTGAAGATGATTGTTTTGGTACCGGGGCCTCCCATCAATGAAGGATTTACGGTTCCATAATAACTGTTGGTTAAACCTGGAAACCAGTTAAAATAAACGCCAATAGGGTTAAATTGCAGTTGATGGAAAGTACTGCTTTCGCAGGCCGTATCAAAAGGCTTGGCCCAGATTTGCGTCACCCGGACAGTTTTGGTAGAAACACAGCCTTTCCAGGTATAGGTGAGCTTGAAGGTTCCAGCGCTGTCGGGGTTGAAGATGCCGTTGCTGGTAACCTTTGGTCCGGTCCAGGTTCCTCCGGCAGGATAAATATGATACAGGGATGAAGGGGGCGTCTTCGGACAAAACAGGTTGTCGCCATTCCAGATTCCGGTGGACGTAACCAAAACGGTATCCGCACACGAACCAATCTGATACCATACTTTATGGGTTCCGCTGCCGCTCACGGCCGGACTAAATATTCCATTCGCCGCATCGGTGATTCCCTTTCCCTGCCAAAATCCTCCGGCTGGTGTAGCCCTGAGTTTAAAGGGCGCCGAGA
Source organism: Bacteroidota bacterium (assembly GCA_041170785.1). GTDB lineage: Bacteria > Bacteroidota > Bacteroidia > NS11-12g > UBA955 > REEB481. The sequence goes on from JBEDND010000154.1 coordinate 3,060, forward strand.
GGTAACAAACCATGGTGTCAGGCTGGGCACTTGGTGGAGCCAGAACGGTCATGTCAACCGTATCTGAGGAAGGAACGGAAAGTCCATCGGTAACGCGTAAAATGTAGCGTGTAGATGATGTAGGACAAACCCGGTGTGGACCTGCTCCACTTAAACTTCCCGGAGTCCAGGAATATACATAACGCGACGGTGTTCCACCGGAAACGGTTGCACGTAACCAGGTACAACTTCCTCTGCACAGCGTATCCTGATCGGCAGTAAGTTGCACCATCAATGGACAATCGCTGATGGTGAAGGAAATCTTGCTCTTCAAGGTCCAGATGCTGTCACAGTAATCTTTGAAAAACAGCGTGGCTTCCAATGTGTATGTGCCACTCTTGTTCAGCGCATTGGTGAGTTGTAACGTATAAGTGGCGGTATTTCCACCCGTGCAGTTGACCGGTGTAACGGCGCCCACGGAACTGCTAACAGGCCCGGATAAAACAAAACTCCCGGGCTTTACCGAATCACAGGGGAAGGCCCTTCCGAGCAACAGGCTGAGGGATTGTTGTTTGCATTTGGGCGCTGATTGCAGGGTGAGGCTTGGTGCCGTAATCACCCGCATCGTGGCGCTCCAAGTGGCTTCCCAGCCGGAACAGGCGATGTTTTTATCGCTTTTGAAGAAGAAGGTGATGAAGCTGTCGGTACTGCGCACCAAGCCCGGATTGGTGCTTCCCGAGTAACGCGGACCGAGCTTTGGTGCAAAGGTGTCTTTCCCGTTGTATATCTGCAGGTAATCGTTGTCTTTTTCTGTAC
>JBEDND010000155.1:0-10520 GCA_041170785.1 Bacteroidota bacterium
GGAGTCGCGCCCCGAGACTGGAGGCGCGGAGCGGTGCGCAGCACGGAACCCGGAAGGCGAGGATCAGGCGCCCCAAAAAACAAGGCAGCGGTTTACCTTTGCAGTCCCATGTCCACCCGTAAATCCATGCTCATCATCCTCGACGGATTCGGTATTGGCAAGCACGACCACAGCGACGCTGTGTGGGAAGCAAATACGCCGTTTACTGATTCACTTACCGCGCATTACCCGCATACGCGGCTGTGGACCCACGGGGAACATGTAGGACTGCCCGACGGTCAAATGGGCAACAGCGAAGTGGGCCACATGAACATCGGCGCAGGCCGTGTGGTGTGGCAGATGCTGGTGCGCATCAACAAAAGCATTCGCGATGGGCAGCTGGCGCAGCATCCGCAATTGCTGGAAACGATGCACAAGGTGAAGCGGGAAGGCAAAGCACTGCATTTCCTGGGTTTGCTGGGCGATGGCGGCGTGCATGCTTCCAGCGAGCATTTGTTTGCGCTGTGCGACATAGCCAAAGCGCAGGGCCTGGAAAAAGTGTATATCCACGGCTTTCTCGACGGCCGTGATACTGATCCTAAAAGCGGTGAAGGTTTTGTGAAGGAGTTGCTGGCACGCACGGCAGATACGCCGGCAAAACTGGTGTCGCTGGTGGGGCGCTATTTCGCGATGGACCGCGACAAGCGCTGGGAGCGGGTGAAAAAAGCCTATGATCTGTTGGTTGATGGCACAGGCCAGGACTGTACAGACTGGTTGCAGTCGCTGCGGGACAGCTATGCTGCCGGAATTACCGACGAATTCATGGAGCCGCTGGTGGTGCCCGGCGGGGAAGGCAGGCTGGAGCCCGGCGATTCCGTGGTGTTCTTCAATTTCAGAACGGATCGCGGCAGGCAATTGACCCAGGTACTCACGCAAACAGATATGCCCGAACACGGCATGCACACCATGCCATTGGATTATACCACTTTTACCACCTACGACGCTTCGTACAAAGGTGTGAAGGTGTTGTTTGAAGACCAAAATCTGAACAATACGCTGGGCGAAGTAGTAAGCAAAGCCGGCCTGAAACAGCTTCGCGCTGCAGAAACCGAGAAATATCCTCATGTTACCTTTTTCTTCAGCGGAGGAAGGGAAGCAGTGTTTCCCGGTGAAGCACGCATCATGGTTGCATCACCCAAGGTGCCGACCTACGACTTGCAGCCGGAGATGAGCGCTCCCGAGCTGCGCGACCGTCTGCTGGAGCAAATCCGCGCAGAGGCGGCAGATTTCATGTGCATCAACTTTGCCAATCCGGATATGGTGGGGCATACAGGTGTTTTTCCGGCTATTGTGAAAGCGGTGGAAACCGTGGATCAATGCGCCCGGGCACTTGTTGAAGCGGGCCTGCAGCACGGGTATGATTGCTTGATCATTGCCGACCACGGCAACGCCGATTTTGCCGTAAACGCCGATGGAACCCCCAATACGGCCCACAGCATGAATCCTGTTCCCTGCTGGCTGGTAAGCAAGGAACTCAAGCCCGTGCTTCACGAAGGTAAACTGGCCGATGTGGCGCCGACGATTCTGAAAATGATGCATGTACCCCAACCCGCCGATATGAGCGGTGTAAGTCTGTTTTGATGAAGAAAATAACCCTGATTTGTTCTGTACTGGCCTTACACGCCTGTGCCCAAAAGGAAGTAAGCACCAACGGTCCCTGGTTTCAGGTGCCGGCCTACATGAAAGCGGAAATTGCCGCGCTCAAGAAAGCCAATCCTGCCATCAGTAAAACCCTGGTTTGGGGCGATGAACTCCGAAGTGCGCAGGAAGATTCGGTGGATTGGGATCGCGAGTTGGGACTATGGGAACGCATGGATTTGAATAAGCCTTCCTGGTCAGCTTCTTTCGATTCAACGGTGAAGCAAACCGCTGATGGCGGACGTTTTGTATTGTATGAAACCAGAGATCAGGAGCCCGATCTTCGGTCTGTGAGTCTGCTTTACGACGCAAAGGATGTGCTGTTGGTGATCGAAGCCGACTGGACAGAACACAATTTTTGGATGCACCGCAGCTATCGACTCAGTTATCTTCCCGGCAAAGGTTACACCATTAAAGGCTGGCAACAGGCATTATGGGAAGCGCGCAAAGAGTTTGAAATCTTTGCCGACATTCAGAACGACGCCTTCCTCAATCACTGAGCGGCAAGCGCAATAATATTCCTCAGGAAATGTGGTTCCTGCGCGGGTCTTTGCCTGCTTCGTTGCGCGCCCTTGAGGTTTCCCGACCCGCTGCATAACCCGGTTGCCTGAACGCGGCCAAAGTAAACACCTTTAATCCCGTGAGCATAAACACCACGCTGGCTGCAATTTCAAATTGCTGCAACAAAGCCTGAGGCTCTACAAATGAACGGAACATCAACACCAGGGCAATCAGAAATAGGATGTAGGCTGAAGCTGATTTTAATGCATGGGTTATCTGTGTCATCATGTGGAGTGGTTTTTTATGTGTGAAAATTGATGTTTCCAACACGGTCACAAAAATGATGGCCACTACGCATAAAACTTAATTTAACTTCCAAATGTTAAGTATAACCTTTAGTTATGAATTTCACGCTGAGTCAGTTGCAGGTGTTTCTCAAAGTGGTAGAAACACAAAGTGTTACCAAAGCATCAGAAGCCTTACACCTCACGCAACCGGCTGTATCGATCCAGCTGCGCAAATTTCAGGAGCAGTTCGATATTCCGCTCACGGAAGTGGTGGGTCGGAAGCTGTATATTACCGATTTCGGGAAGGAGATTGCCGACGCTGCAGAACAAATTCTGCAACAGGTGAACGCCATCAACTACAAAACACATGCACACAAAGGACAATTGTTCGGCCATTTGCGGGTTTCGGTAGTTTCTACCGGGAAATACGTAATGCCGTATTTCCTGTCTGACTTCGTCAATGGCAATCCGGGCGTTGAACTGCAAATGGATGTGACCAATAAATTGAAGGTGCTTGAAAGTTTGCAGCTTAACGAAATTGATTTCGCCCTGGTTTCCAGTTTGCCTGAACACCTGAATATCGAGCATCTGGATTTGCTCCAGAATAAATTATACCTGATTGGAAATGCAGGCCATGACTTACCGGAACAGCCCCTCAATGCTCAGGATTTGGGATGTATGCCCCTCATTTTCCGCGAACAAGGCTCTGGAACCCGGCAAACCATGGAACGGTTTATTGACGTGAATCGCATTGATGTTTCCAAGAAGCTTGAACTTACTTCCAATGAAGCCGTGAAGCAATCCATCCTTGCGGGTTTGGGGTATTCGGTGATGCCGCTTATTGGCATCCGAAATGAAATCCTTAAAGGCGAACTGAAAATTATTCCCATGCGCGGATTGCCGTTCCGCTCCAATTGGAGTTTGGTATGGCTGAAAGGCAAGCGCCATGGTCCGGTGGCACAGGCATTCCTGGAGCATATTCGCGCCAAAAAAGTGGAAATAGTAGCCAAACATTTCAGCTGGTCGGAACAGTTTTCCTGAACCTGAAGTTTGAGGGTGAGGTTGCCCATAGTTTCATTGATTGTGGAATTTGTTTCAGTTTAAAAGGCCGGCTTCCTTTACTTTGAACGTGAAACATGGAATCCATCCTGAATTACATCAACGGGGAATTGCGCCCGGCCTTTTTCGGTGCCTGGCTCGACAACGAAGATCCTTCCTGCGGAGCAGTGTACAGCCGCATTGCAGCTTCTGATGCTGCTGATGTTGACGCTGCCGTTGCCGCTGCTGAACAGGCGTTTCCTGCCTGGTCCGCTTTGAAAGCCGAACAAAGGGCGGCATTCCTGTTCCGCATGGCCGACCTGATGGAAGCCGATTTGGATGCGCTGGCAGCGGATGAAAGCCGCGATTCCGGCAAACCTCTGGCGCTGGCGCGCCGCATGGATATTCCCCGTGCCGTTGACAATTTTAGGTTTTTTGCATCGGCAGCAACCCAATTTGCTTCCGAAAGCCATCAAACTTCACCCGAGCTGTTCAATTATACCCTGAGGCAAGCCCTCGGCGTGGTGGGTTGCATCAGCCCCTGGAATTTACCCTTGTACCTGTTTACCTGGAAAATAGCGCCTGCCCTGGCGGCAGGTTGCTGCGTGGTGGCCAAGCCTTCCGAAGTGACGCCCATGACGGCGTTCCGATTGGCACAAATTGCGCAGAAGGCCGGACTTCCCGCGGGTGTTCTGAATATCCTGCATGGAACCGGTCCGGAGGCCGGCAGTGCCATTGTTGCACATCCGCGCATCAAGGCCATCAGCTTTACCGGCGGCACCAAAACCGGAGCGGCGATTGCCGCCACGGCTGCGCCTATGTTTAAGAAACTATCGCTGGAACTCGGTGGCAAGAATCCAACCATCGTGTTCGCCGATGCCGATTTTGACTTGGCGCTGAATACCGCCGTACGTGCATCGTTTACCAACCAGGGGCAAATTTGCCTGTGTGGCTCGCGCATTCTGGTTCAGGATGCCATTTATAAACAGTTTCGCGATGCTCTTGTAGCAAAGGTGCAGCAGCTGAAGGTGGGCAATCCCGCCCACGCGGATACCGATATTGGAGCTCTGGTGGGAAAAGCGCATTTTGAAAAGGTGAAACAATACATCGAGCTGGCCAAACAGGAAGGCGGAACCATTCTTTGCGGCGGTGAACCGCAGCAGCCCGTTCCCGGAGGTTATTACCTAAGCCCAACGGTTATTGAAGGCCTGCCGCAACAATGCCGTACCAACATGGAAGAGATTTTTGGTCCCGTGGTAACCCTGCAATCCTTCCATGATGAAGCCGAAGCACTGGCGCTGGCCAATGCTACCGAATACGGATTGGCAGCCGGGCTGTGGACTTCAGACCTGAACCGCGCACATCGCGTGGCGCACAAACTACAGATGGGCATTGTTTGGGTGAACTGCTGGCTGGAACGCGACCTCAGAACGCCTTTTGGCGGGGTGAAAAGCAGCGGCGTAGGGCGGGAAGGCGGCTGGGAGGCCATGCGCTTCTTCACCGAACCCAAGAATATTGGGGTGAAGATCAGCCTGCAGTGAACGACTATAAAACTCAATTACGATTAACCATCGATATCCGTTAACTTTTTCGGGAGGGGTAAAGGTTCAATTAACCACTGAACCTACCATTGAGTCATACACCAGTTTTTTGGCGAATGTGTTGGTGAACTATTGCTTTAAAAGCTTCCTGTAAACCACTTCATCCTGCTTTGTTCTAATCTGTAGATAGTATATCCCGTTGTTCAGGTGCTGAATATTGAGAGGTTCGTTTGGTGTATTGTTTTTCCTGAAAACAGCTTTCCCTTCATTGTTGAAAATTGTCACTGAATAATCCGTTTTCAGACCTTCAAGTCGGATGACACCCGTGGCCGGGTTTGGATGAACGGTGATATTCAATGGGTTGAAATTGCGGGTTCCGGCCGTTTGAAAACACGATGGGTCATGAGGATAATGGCTTGAGGTATCAATGATAATGTTTGTATCTCCCGGCAGGTAAGCGGACAGATTCATGTAAATCAAGAACATTTCATCTTCCGTGCCTTCTCCGACACTCACATCCTTTGGCGGATAGTTTGGGTTGTAGGGATTGTTGCTTGTGTTGTCATAGGTAGCCTGGCCGTAGACCACACTTCCTGCAGGCAGTAAAATGGGTTTCTGAAATTGATAAAAATATTGCCAGTGAAAATCCCATTGCGGAATATCTATCAGGTGTATGGTGTCGTTTGACGGGGTCACACAATATGCTTTGATCGATTTACCTATAAGATGCATATGGGGCATAATTCCCGTAAGCGTTCTGTTCGTTGCCACATTTACCTGATTGTAAAAAGTTTTAACCGTGTTGGCAGGGATGAACAGGGGTCCGTTGGTCAGCGTGGATCCGTGGTTAAGGGCAGAAACAGTTGTCACATTCCGCAAGGAAGGAGAACCGTATTTTATCCTGATTTGTGTACTGTCAACTGCTCCTGACACACCGCCAGGATAATGCATCTGGACGACAATGTAAGATTTGGGCAACATGGTTGCTCCAAAGCCGGGAGCAAAATTGAATGCGCCTTGTCCGGGGGTGTAAACGGTCAAAAGCCTGGATGTTGGAGAACCGGTTCCCCCGAACGCGGAATAACCGGGTAGCGGGTCTTGCTGGTCCAATTTCAGCGGCAAGGTTGAAGTATCTTGGAACACAAGGGCATGGTGCACGATTTCTCGGTTGCCGGGATAAACCTCTATGCTCTCGATGGTTTGCTGACTGGTGTTGTTCACTGGTATCACGAACATGCGGTACACATCCGAATTGGAAGTTACGGTATACGTGGGAATCCGGGCTGCAAAGTCCGGATTCTTCAACTGATAGCCCGAGGAATAAGTAGGAGGTGTCGGAATTTCATTTGCATTCCCCAAAGGAGCAAAATCCCTTGCCCATTCAACAATTTCGTCAATCTCGTGGCTGCTGAGCGTATTGGCATGTGCATACCTCCTTTTATCCTGCGCGGCAGGAAAGGGTGGCATACTGCCTGCCTGAATGGATGCAGCAATGGAGTATCTGTTCAGGAACACATCATTGTACGTCAACAGGGAAAATGGAGCAATGCCACTAGGATTGTGGCAACTGGTGCAATGAGTGTAAATGATGCAGGCTATTCCGTCTGTCCAGGTAGGGCCATGGGCCTTTACTGGTTTTGGTCCAAGGAATAATGCAGTAATCGCAGTTGTTAAAATGATATTCTTCATTTTCTCTTTTCTATTGCCCTCAGATGACGATTCTTACAAATCGTTTAACCAACATCTTACATTTGGCAATGTTCACATTCTTCTGAATAATCTGCGGCAACACTTGATAAAATACCCAGCCGCAAATAATGGCTTTTAAATTCAAAGGGAATATCCAATAATATCTTTGAGAAACAGCGTGCCGCGCAACGAAAAGAAATTGGAAATTCCAGAATTCGACCGGACTGGCCAAAGTGTTGCCATTCTGTAGGTGGAATGTTGGTTTACTGTCTCATCCTTGAATATTCCTGAATCAATTGCGCTCAAAATATAAAACTAAAAGCCTAGGGTCTTACCCTGCAAAAAAACTAATGATGCCTGTCAATATCAGCACCGTTCCGGTAATCCGCTTTTCGTGATGTACCATGAAGTGCAGATTCAGGCGATGCAATCCGCTCAGGGTAAACCCGACCAGCGCGAGCATGCCAATGATGGTTACCAGCGTATAAATCACGGACACAGAAATAATGGCTGAATTGCCAAAAGCTCCGGCTGAAAGGAAATAACTTTCTATTTCCAAACAAGGCGAAAAGAACATGGCAGCTGCCATGGTGAGCAATACCGTGGCGGGTTTCAGCTTCTTCAGCGATTTTTCGGAAGGAAGGTGTTCGTGGTGGCTGTGGCCGCTGTTCAGACTGAAATACACCAATCCAAGCAGGATGAGCAGCAAAGGTGCCAGCAGGTGTCCGAAAAATTCCAGTTCCGTAGCCAGGCGTTTGCCAATCAGGCCCAGTACAATGCCCAGGCCAACAGTGCTCAACACATGCGCCAGTCCAAGCATCAGCGTGAAGCGCAGCGTTTGCATTCTGGTCCATTTTTCGGAACGTGCCAAAGCTACCAAGGGCAACCAATGGCTGGGCAACAACACGTGAATGAGACTCAATAAAAAACTGCCGAAGAGAATCTGAACCATGCCTCCGCAAAGGTATCCCTCTTGGTTATATTTGCCCTACTTATGGGAACCGGAATGTTACACACCCACAAGCTCAGCGTGATGCTGTTTCTTGTGCTCTACCTGTTTAAACTCATTTTCCTGCTCACCAATAATGCCAAGGCCATGGCTGCCATGCAGAAAAAAGGCTGGCGCATTTTTGACATGGGCCTCAGCACCCTGTTTCTTGCAACGGGCTTGTATTTGCTGTTCACCGCTGCAGAAGTAAAGATGCTGCAATGGGTGAAAATTGGCATGGTATTCCTCAGCATCCCCATTGCCATCATCGGATTCAGAAAAGGCAACAAACCACTGGCCACCCTCAGTGTGCTGCTCATCTTTGGCGCATACGGAATGGCTGAAGCAGCTAAGAAAAATCATGTGCAACCCGTGGCCGCAGGCGCCACACCTCAGGAAACTGCAAAGGCGATGTATGTAACGAATTGCGTTGTTTGTCATGGTGAAGATGGTGCAGCACAGATTGCAGGTGCGGCCAACCTTCAAACCAGCACACTCAGTGAGGCCGACATCATCAAAATTTTGCGGAATGGTAAAAACCGCATGCCCAAGTTCTCCGGCTGGAATGAAGCCGAACTGAAGTTGGTAGCCGAATACACCAAGTCGCTCCGTAAATGAAGCACCGTTTCCTGTTGTTGCTTTTGCTCTGCGTGTTGTCAGAACTGGCCGCGCAGGGTTCGTTTCAGGTGGAACGGAACCTGCAAACTGCGCGCCCACATGTGTTTGAACCTTTGAAACATCAGGAGCCACTGCTGGAGCAGCTGCAACAGGAAATGCCCAAACCCGGCGGGCTCATTCCGGGTTTAACCGCATACCAAAATGCGCGTCGTGAAGCCCTGGGGCGTTCGCGCAGCAACAACAAAGCTGAACCCACGCCACAGGAACTCTTGCTACCGAACATGGAACGAGGCTTCGAAGGGCTTTCGGGCAGCGGAACACCCAACGACAACCACGTAGCCGTGAACAACGAAGGTGTGGTGATGTCGGTGCTCAATACCAACATCCGCGTATTCAACGACACCGGAAAACTTCTGAAAACCTGGGGCCTGGCCTCTTTTGCACGCAACCCGAACCTCAATCCTGAAGGTACGCTGCCCATGTTGGATCGACCGTTTGATCCGCGGGTGCTTTTTGATCAGGAAGCCAACCGCTGGATTGTGGTGTTCATGAACGGCACCTTGCACAGCAACAGCGCCACCATCGTGGGATTTTCCACTTCTTCAGATCCGCTGCAACCTTGGAATGTGTACCGCCTTTCGGGGAATCCGCTGAACGATACCACCTGGAGCGATTATCCCATCGTGGCACTGGGTTCCGGTGATTTGTTCATCACCCTGAATCAGCTCAAAAACAATAAGGGATGGCAGGACGGATTCGTGCAAAGCATCATCTGGCAGGTAAACAAAAGCGATGGTTTCGAAGGAAAGAGCCTGCAGAAAAACTTGTGGCACAGCCTGAAGTTTCAGGGCAAATCCATTTGGAGCATCTGTCCTGCTCAGGGCGGCCTGAAATTGTACTCAGATATGTATTTCCTGAGTGTGCGTCCGGCTGATACGCTGAACGATACGCTCTTCATCCATAAAATCTCCGGAACCCAGGCTTCCGGAAATGCCGCTTATTCCCTGAAGGTGATCCGTGCCGACAAAACATATGGTTATCCGCCATCGGCCCTGCAACCTCAAGGGTATAAACTGGCCTGTAATGATGCACGCGTATTGCATGCAGTTCAAACGGGAAAGGTGATTCACTACGCGCAGAATTCCATCCATCCGCAAAGCATGCAGCCATGCATCTACCACGGAGCCTTGTATGATCTGGAGGGAACGCCCGAAGCCAAAGCGCAATACATCACCACAGACTCTTTAGACTTTGCCTATCCGGCGATAGCCGCGGCAGGTACTGCGGAAGACGATCCTTCCGTGCTGATCACCTTTCAGCATTCCGCTGCGCAAACCTTTCCGGGAACATCGGCAGTGTATTGCAATCGCTACCGCGAGTATTCAAACATCCTCCGGATCAAGCAGGGCCGGAGCATCATCAATTATTCCTTTTTGCCCAAAGACCAACAGCGCTGGGGCGATTACGAAGGAATTCAGAAAAAGTACAACGAACCCAATACCTGGTATTTGGTGGGTTCCTATGGCAATGGAGGCATGAACGCCTGGATTTCACGGCTCAGCCTGAATGATCCCTTGCGACAAACGATTGAAATCAAGGAGTTCAGGCTGTTCCCAAATCCCGCAGATGATGCGGTGAACATTGAATTGAGCATCAACACCTCCGGCGTGTATCGGGCAGTTTTGGTGAACATGAAAGGGCAGGAACAAACCCTCGATACGCGCTTTGCGCTGGATGCCGGAACCCATTTGCTGAAACTGAATACTGCTGAAATCTCATCTGGCGTTTATTACCTGAGGATTTATGAAGAAGTTAGTGGTCAAACAATCGGAACCTATAAACTGTGGGTGCGATAAATCAGGAACCGGAACCGGAACACATTATTCTGGTCAATAAACCCTATGGCTGGAGTTCATTCCAGGCGGTGAAGAAAATCAAGTATCTGTTCAAGGCCAGGAAATGCGGTCATGCAGGCACATTGGATCCCTTGGCTACAGGCTTACTGATTCTGTGCACCGGAAAGGCAACCCGCAAACTAGAAGGGTTTCAGGGGCAGGAAAAAGAATATACCGGAACCATGGTGCTGGGTGCCACCACACCTTCCTACGACATGGAAACTGAGGTGAATCAGCAATTGCCTACCGAGCACATCCATGCACAGTTGATTGCGGAAACGCTTCC
>JBEDND010000156.1:0-3871 GCA_041170785.1 Bacteroidota bacterium
AACCAAATACCGCCTGACCCGTTGGCAAAATGGGCTTTCAACCTGGCAAAGTAATTACAGCGATACCCTGAGCGGCAAGATAGGTGCAAACAAGGTTATTGTTGCCGTAATTGACCGCCGCAATCCTGCGGGAAGCGGCGTTGATACGCCTGTAGCGCCAGCCCTGCAGGCCAAGGCAAACCTGTTCCTCAGCAAAGATTACAACCGCAACTTTTCCTTGAGCTTTAACGGCGACGATGCCGTGAGCCTGGATAAGCTTGTTGGTGGTGCTTGGGTTCCCGTGGATATCTTCGGAAAAATCGGTGAGCGTCCGGTAAATGCCTGGACGGATTCATTTCCATACAACCTGGGAATTGGCCTTTGGTTGTCGGCCAACAAAACCTTGATCCGCAAGGCCAGCGTGAACAAAGGCGTAACTACCAATCCTGCCCGTTTCAACGCCAAAGCAGAATGGCTGATATATCCTTCCAACATGTGGGATTCTCTTGGATCCCATCGCTGCGACTGCAACCAGTTTCCTGCAGCAGCTCAGGAAGTGGCGGCACCACAATGGAACATCTTCCCAAACCCGGCAAGCGGAAATCAGGTGTTTGTATTTACACCCGGTGCCGCGCGCATAAGCCTGTTTGATGCCTCCGGCAGAAGGGTGGAAGTTTCAGCCAATGTTGAGGTGAACAACGGTTACCACATGATGCGCCTTGAAGGCTTGAAATCAGGTGTTTATGTGGTGCAGATGAACCTTGCCGGCGGCGTTAGCGACCATAAAACGCTCATCATTCCCTAATAGGGTTTATATGCGACTGTTACTGCTGATGCTGTTGGTTTTACCGGCAGCAGCCCAGGCTCAGGGGAGTCTTTGGGGAAGGGTAAGCGACGAATTGAGCGGCGACGCTCTGCCCGGGGCCCAGCTCATCATTGGAAACCAAACGTACAAGGCAGACAACAACGGACTATTCCGTGCCCAAACCGCCAATGGTTATCGATTGGTTGTTGTCAAACATCCGGGTTACCGTACCGATACATTTGATGTTCAGGTAGCTGGAGAAACCAGGGTGGATTTCACGCTGGAGCCGCAAAGCCGCGACCTTGATGCGGTGAAAATTACCGCCAGCATCGCAGGGAAACGCAAAACACCCATTGCCTTTTCCAATATGACCGGTCGTAAAATGACCGAACTCCTGGGAAGTCAGGATATGCCCATGGCGCTGAACTACACACCCGGCGTTTATGCCACGCAACAGGGCGGCGGCGCCGGCGACGCGCGCATCACCATCCGCGGATTCAACCAGCGCAACATCGCCGTGATGATCGACGGTATTCCGGTGAACGACATGGAAAACGGTCAGGTGTATTGGAGCAACTGGTTTGGTTTGGCTGATGTAACGGCCCTCACGCAGGTGCAACGCGGACTTGGATCCTCGCGCATAGCCAATCCTTCGGTGGGCGGTACCATGAACATCATCACCAAGGGAATCACCTCCAAACCGGGGGCGCGCATTTCCACCCAAATAGGCGACAGTCGTTTCCGCAGCACTTCCTTCGCCCTGAACACCGGGAGGCTCAAGGGCGACTGGGGGCTGGTACTGGCCGGAACCATGCGCCAGAGCAATGGCTACGTGGACAAGCTCTACGATCAGATGTACAGCTATTTCCTGAAGGCAGAGAAGAACATCAATGATTTCCACTCAATTTCCTTCACGGTGATTGGTGCACCCCAAAGCCACGGACAGCGCAGCTTCCGTGCAAGACTTCCTGTGTATGATGCCGGATATGCCGCTGAATTAGGCATTGATACGGTCATTTCCAATTCTGCCCGAAACATGGGCCGACGCTACAACCAGCATTGGGGCTGGCTGGATCGCTATACCATCAATGGACCCGGCGATACGGTTTTTGCAGGAAAAGAAGCGATGAATGAACGCGAAAACATGTTTCACAAGCCGCAGGCCTACCTTAAACATACCTATACACCCAATAAACGTTTGCTCATCAGCACCACCGTTTACGCTTCCTACGGCCGTGGCGGCGGAACCAGCGGTAGAGGGTTGGCACAGTTGCCATTTGTAAATGGGAATTACAATTACCAGGATGCATACCACCAGAACGTGTATGGATCGGCCTTCGTTTCTCCCATCGATCCCGATTACAGCGAAACAGAAAAGAAATCGCGCAGCATCATTTCCCGCGCGGTAAACAACCACAACTGGTTTGGTGCCTTGTCCACCTTCCAGTATAAACTGAAAGCCAATATGAACCTGTCCGGCGGCGTGGATCTGCGCACCTATCGCGGTATCCACTACCGTGAAGTACATGATTTGCTGGGTGGCGATTATTACCGCCCGGATGGCAGAGAACTATACCCTTTGGCCAAAAGTCCTTTATACCGCAAAGGCGACATCTTCGGCTATTACAACGAAGGGTATGTGCGTTGGGGCGGCGCTTTTGCCGAATGGGAATACAGCCGCAAGAAGTTCAGCACTTTTGCCAACCTGAGCTTCACCCGTTCCAATTATCAGCGCAGGGATTACTTCAAGGCCGATGCCGACGGCAACCCTGCGGCTACGCCCTGGATTGGCTATACCGGTTATACCGCCAAAGCAGGCTTCAACCGCAACTTCAGCCGCAAGGTGAATGCTTTTGTGAATGTGGGAAGACTGGTCAGGCCGCAGCGTTTCAACAACGTGTTCGACAACCAAAACCGTTTAGTGCAGGGCGTGAAGAACGAAGAAGTGCAATCGGTGGAAGGTGGCCTTGGCTTTAAATCGCGCTATTTCTCCGCAGATCTGAACCTTTATTATACCACCTGGCTGAACAAACCCGTAGACAATCTGCCTAGTTATTTCGACCCCGATGGCAATCAGTTCAGCTACAACATCAATGGATTGAAAGCGCGTCATAAAGGCATCGAACTTGCTGCAGTATTAAAACCCGTTTCCTGGATTTCCTGGGAAGTGGCGGCAACCATCGCCGACTGGGTCTGGAATTCAGGCTCCGTGGCCGAAGTGCGAGACGACAACGGCAATACCATCGCCCGTGTAGATTTCAGCGCCGTAGGCGTGCATGTTGGCGATGCAGCGCAACAACAGTTCAGCTCCTTGCTGCGCATCGAACCCGTAAAGGGCGCATACCTTACGCCATCACTGATTTGGTTTGGCAAACAGTTCGCCGATTTCGACCCGACTGCGTTGGTGGGTGCGTTTAAAGACAGTGAAGCCTGGCGCATCCCCAATTACCACACCTTGAACCTGTCATTTGGCTACAACAAGCGCTTCAAAGGCATGGAACTAGGCATCTTCGGAAATGTGTTCAACATCACTAACCGACTATACATCAGCGATGCACAACACAGAAACCAGGGTTCACCAGCGGCAACCCTGAATCCCAAAAACATTGAAGTGTATGTGGCGCCCGGCACCCGTTGGACCACAGGCATTCGCCTCGGCTTCTAAACCATCAAGAAATCATGAAGAACATTATAAAAATTGCTATGCTGGCTTTGATGCTGAAGCTGGCATCCACCAATAGCTATGGCCAGGCAACCCTGCCCGCATTTTGGGATTTCACCAACATCACCACACCTCCGGCAGGCTGGTGGAAAGCCCTCAGTGCCGTAGCGGCAGCAGAAACATACACATCCAATGGGAATTACTTCTCTGCCCCCATCAGTGCCCGTTTGGATGGTACCGGCGAACATATTGGCGTGCGCCTGGCATCTAAACCCGGTAAAGTGAGCTGGTATTTCCGCTATACCGGTACACCTGGCCCTTTTAACGGAACTTTTACGGTAGAAGAAAGTGCCGACAGCCTTACATGGACCGCATCTAAAACCTATACCAGCAATATGCCGGGCTCCATTACCAAGGATAGTTTT
>JBEDND010000157.1:0-9832 GCA_041170785.1 Bacteroidota bacterium
CCAATCCACTGAGGGCATGCAGCGCTGCATTTCCGGTGTGAAAGGTGAAAATAGAAGGCAGCGGAGGAACGATGTTCAGTTGCAGTGCATCAAGAAAATCATATTGCGATCGTTTGGGCAATCCGCCGGGCGCCACGATGACTTTGCCGGCCTGTATCACCTCGCCCGCATCGGTATGCACCAGAAATCCATGACCGGAAGGTTCCAGCCTTTGCACACCGGTTTTGGTGCGGATGCGGACGCCCTTGCTGCGGGCAGCTTCCTCCAGTGCCAGCGCGATGTGTTCCGACTGATCGCTTTGCGGAAACATGCGGCCATCGGCTTCTGTTTTCAGGGAAACGCCCTGTTTTTCAAACCAGGCGATGGTTTCCTGCACACCCCAAATCTTAAAACAGGGTTTGAGAAAGGAAGCACCGCGCGGATAATGCGCAGACAACGAGGCGGGCGAACGACAATCATGTGTCACATTGCAGCGACCACCACCACTGATCAAGACTTTATTCAGGGTACGGGCTGATTTCTCCAGCAACAGAACCTGCTTCCCGGAGGTTGCTGCGTGAATGGCTGCAAAGAAACCCGCCGCGCCTCCGCCCATCACCAGAATATCGGTGGTCATGGTTACAGGTTATGGGTTGATTTTGATGAAGTTTCTGAATTCTCCGGGGCGCCAACCGCTTATACGTTCCAGCGTATAAAGGAGGCGCTGTTTGAAACCAAAACGCTTTTGTGTGGGATCGGCATTAAAACTCCAGTTGATGCGGGCAATACGCTCTTTCATTACTTCAGGATGCTGTCCATCGAACAGCTTTAAGGAGTCAATCTTGGAGTAATCAAAACTGCCTGCATCGGCAATTTCCTGAACAAAATCATCGGCATGCCAAAAGCGGCTGCTCTGCACCAGTTTCTGCGTTTGTGCTTCGGGATGTTTTACCCAGCCATAGTGATATACGGTGCCACCGCTGTGCACCACACGCAGCTTTTCTTTTCCGTTTTTGCGGAAGCCCTGGGCGTCCATGTACGAGCGAATCGCAGGATTACGGCGGATGATGCGCACCTCGTGCCGGTACCAACGGCGGGAATCTGCGAGGTAGTCGTAGCTGCCGTAAAAGTGATTGTAATCAAAAAGCAAGCCTTCCACGCGTATATCGTGCACGTACTTGTGCATGGCCGTTTTGATGGCCGGGTGATCGGCTTCGTGCAAACATTCATCGGCCTGAATGTACACGCACCAGTCGGCATTGGGATTGCAGGCATCCAGGGCCTTGTTTGTTTCCACAGCCAGCACTGCGCCGCCCTTACGAAGACGATCATCCCAGACGGTTTCGATGATCCGAATTTTGGGAGAAGGAAAACTGCGCACGTATTCCAGGGTTTGGTCTTCACTTTGACCCACGGCGATTACCAATTCATCCACCAGAGGCAGGATGGATTCCACCGCTTCACGCAGCGGATAATCACCCTGAACTACGTTTCGCGCAATGGTAAAGCCAGACACAAACACAGGGCGAAGATAAGTCTGTATTAAATCTTCGCCGATACATTCAGATGCACACTTAATACCTTTGCGCAGCATTCTTTATTCACCTGATTCGCAATGCGTTACTACATTCACGACGGCAAGCAACAAAAAGGTCCTTTTGAAGCAAATCAACTTTTGGCCGCAGGTTTAAACGCCGAAACTTTTGTTTGGCGGGAAGGCCTGGACCAATGGGTGAAGGCGGGCTTGCTTACAGAATTGGAATCTATGTTAACTCCGTTGCCACCGCCATTTACGGGGGAAGCGCCGGAATCAACAGAAATTGCCCAAACGACGGAAGAAGTTTCAGCATCTGAACCGCCAGTTGAAATAGCAGAGAACATCCAGGAAACAAAGCCACAACCCGCGGAGAAAAGCGGCTCAAACACACCACGGCGGATGATTTTGGTGGTTGCCATTCTGTTCCTGTTCATGCTGGGCGCTTTGGCCATTGTTTACTTCCAAAAAAGGGAAACAAGCACTGCTCTGGAGCAAAGCCAGACAGTCGTTCAACAGCAGAAAGAAACCATCGATGAAGCACAGCAGGAACTGGATGCCAAACAAGCCATTCAGGATGCCATTGTGAAAGAACAAGCCGAAGCCAAGGCGGCTGAAGAAAAAAAGCAAAAAGAAGCACGTAAAAACTGGACGAGCTTCCTCACAGCAGCGGTTGATTCATACACACCTGTTTCGCTGGGAGGATTTACCAACATCCGCGTGGCGGTGCACAACAACGGCGCATATCCTGTTGACTTGGTTGAGGTTCAGGTGAGCTATTGGACGGCCAACAATTACCTCTTCAAATCGGAAACCGTTCAGGTAAGCAATGTTGATTCAGGAAATACCGGCTATGCTTATTCGCCGGACAGTCAGCGGGGCAGCCGATTGACCGCGGAAATTGTGCGTGTAAAGGCACACGCCTTTCAATTCTGCTACGATGGCTTCAATACAAGTGGGCAGGCCGACGATCCTTATCGCTGCGCGGAATAATCAGCTTTCACCATCCTTACCCGGACGCAAGTCCGCTGATTTCCCGGACTGAACCTGGGAAGTGCTGTTTTTCTTGTGTTTGGGAAGAAAGGGACAATGCCGACAACCCGAGCCGCAGCAATGGCCGCGCTTCAAGTGGTATGCTTCGGTAAACACCACCCTCCCGCTCTCTATATAATAATCTTCACCCTCCAAGGTTCCAAAATTACCACAAGAATCAGCCATTCGTCAAATTGCGCCTCAAGCCCTCGCTTCCTGCCTATATTCGCGGGCCAGATGCAACAAAGAGTTCTCCTCCTGCTGTGTTTCTTATGTTCGTTTGTGGCCGCGCTTCAGGCACAGAATCCGGATGTACGCGGCGTGGTTTATGACAGTGAATCCGGTGTTCCCATTCAGGGCGTTCAGGTAAGTTTGAAAGGCACAAATTACATAGCCCTTACCGATGCTGAAGGATTTTTCAACTTTGCCACGGTATCCATTGGCGATTATACCCTCACATTGATTCAGGACGATTACGAAGATTTCTCAGAAAACATCACGGTCATTGAAGGTAAGAATTTTAAGAAAAATTTTTACCTGAAGCGGAAGGTCGTTGAACTGAAAAACATCACCATCACCGCCCGAAACGTGCGCAAACAGCGGGAAGTTTTGATTGGCAATAACAGCATCGACCGTCGGGATATTGCACGCATGCCCAGCGTGGGCGGCGAACCCGATTTGCTGCAATACCTTCAGGTTTTGCCGGGTGTGGTGTTCAGCGGCGATCAGGGCGGTCAGCTGTATATCCGCGGCGGTTCACCGGTGATGAATAAGGTGATGCTGGATGGAATGACCATTTACAATCCGTTCCACAGCATTGGACTTTTTTCGGTGTTTGAAACCGATATGATCCGCAGCACAGAGGTTTATTCTGCCGGTTTTAATGCAGAATACGGCGGACGAATTTCAGCCATTGTGGATGTGCGCACCCGCGACGGCGACAAAACCAGGCACCGAGGCAAACTGGCACTGAATCCATTTACCAGTAAGGCGCTGCTGGAAGGTCCTTTGAAAAAATTCAAGCAAGGATCAGGAAGCAGTTCCTATGCCATCTCCTACCGAAATTCCTTTTTGCGCCAAAGCTCGCAGCTGTTCTACAGGTATGCCGATCCGGATAAGCTTCCCTATACCTTCGGCGACCTGCACGCGAAATTAAGTTTTACCGGCGCCAGCGGAAGCTACCTGAAACTGTTCGGGTTTCGTTTGGGCGACCGTGTAGCGTTTCCGGGAACCACAGAATACAATTGGCGAAGCAACGGATTTGGCGCCAAATTCCTGCTGGTTCCGGATGAATCTAAAATGCGAATAGATGGTTTCTTTTCCTATTCCGATTACCTGATCAGACAGCTGGAATCGGATCAAAAACCGCGCAGCAGCGGCATCAACGGTTTTAACGTTGGATTGAACTTCACCTATCCAAGTGGGAAAAACGAGTTCCGTTACGGCGCTGAAATCAACGGTTTCCGCACCGAATTTCAAATATTCAACCCGAACAATCGCCTCATCACGCAGTTTGAAAACACCACCGAAATCACCGGATACGGGATGTATCGCTGGGTGAAAAACCGTTGGGTGATTCAACCAGGCATCCGCGGACTGTTCTACGCTTCCTTGGGAAACAGCAGCATCGAGCCACGTTTGTCGGCGAAGTATTCCTTCAGCAAACGCTTCAGCCTGAAATTTGCCGGTGGTTATTACAGCCAAAACCTGATGTCGGCCGTGAGCGACCGCGATGTGGTAAACCTGTTTTATGGCTTCCTCAGCGGTCCGGAAAACCTTCCCGCAACCTTCGATGGAAATCCGGTGACCCACAAATTGCAAAAGGCGCGTCACCTTGTTGCAGGCCTGGAATGGGATCCGGCGCCGGCACACAACGTAATCGTGGAAGCGTATGTGAAAGATTTTACGCAAATCACCAACATCAACCGCGATAAGCTGTTTGACGACAACGATAAAAACCGCGACAAACCCAGCAGGCTAAAACAGGATTACCTCATCGAAACAGGAATGGCTTCCGGCGTTGATTTCCGATATAAGTACGAACGCAAAAAATGGTACGTGTGGGCGGTGTATTCACTGACTTATGTAACCAGGTTTGACGGCATCAATACCTATGCGCCTGTTTTTGACCGTCGCCACAACATCAACTTCTTGACCAGCTACAACCTGGATCCGGCAGGTAATGCCATGATCAGCGTGCGCTGGAATTTTGGAAGTGGTTTCCCTTTTACCCAAACACAGGGCTTTTACGAGAAGCTTGACTTCAGGCAGGGTATTTCCTCAGACTATACCAAAACCAACGGCAGTTTGGGTATTTATTACGCGGATTTAAACCAGGGCAGGCTTCCATCCTATCATCGTCTGGATGTTAATTTTCAGAAGAAATGGAAACTCGAAAAGAAACGGGAACTACAATTCACGGCTACCTGTACCAATGCGTATAACCGTGCGAACGTGTTTTATTTTGACCGTGCAAAATTCCAACGTGTGGATCAGTTGCCCATTCTGCCCGCTGCAGGACTGAGCTACAGCTTCTGATTAAGCGCTTCAGCGTTTCTCCACACGACAGATTTCCTGTCCGGTATTGCCGGTAAGGACCAACAGGTATAAGCCCGATTTCATGGCAGACATATCTATGTTAACTGCGGAAGCTTGGCCGTTCATGTTCCATACATTTCGGCCATCGGCTGCAAAAAGTGCCATGTGCTTAATCTCTATTCCCGGAAGCAATTGAACCATCAGACTTTCTGAAGTAGGATTCGGAAAAACACGCTGCACCAAACGGGTTTCCTGTTTTATTCCGTTCACAGATCCTTTCAGATCAAACCTGTTGAAGAACTTCCATATTTCCTCGCTGGCGCTGATGTCCATATTCGTATTTCCCACCCCGGAGCCGGAAGAACCCGGCCAGGTATGACCGCCGATGTTCACTTTCAGGTGCACCACTTCTGTCCCTGCATTGCACGGACTGTATTCCATTCGTTCCACTGTGGATCCTTCGGAAACACGATCCGGAAGGCTGGTGGTTTTAACGCCGGAACTGCATTGGTTTTGGGATGTCCAGAATTTGAGGGTATTGTCCACCGAGACATTCGAAATTCCACCTCCATAAGAAACCACCAGATCGGAAGTTCCATGTATCTGCATCACCGGAACGGCTCTGGAAGGTGTGCAGGCTTTGAGTGCTGCATCAGACATGGTTCCGGAAACGGCGGCGATGGCTGCGATGCGGTTGCCCAATTCACAGGCCAAGCGATGACTCATGAAGCCGCCAGCTGAAAAGCCGCAGGAATAAACACGGCCGGCGTCAATGCCGTAGCGCTGCTGCATGGTATCAATGATGGCACTGATGAACCCTACATCATCGGCGGTGGAACCACCGGGGAAGCCGCTGTTGGTATTCCAGCCATTGTTTACACCATTGGCATAAACCACAAAGAATTTATTGCTGTCGGCAAGGGCATTAAATCCGGAATAACCCATGATTGAATTTGCATTCTGCGTGAAACCGTGCAGCACGAACACCAGCGGCAACTTCATTCCCTGTTGGAATGATTTCGGTGTATAGCGAATGTAGCTGCGCGATTGACCCTTAAATGAAAATGATTCACTGGTTTGGGCATTTAATGATGCCGCGGCAAGCAGGAATACGGTTAATTTCAACTTCATGACGTGGAGTTACCAACGCCAAATGTATGCAATCAGATCAGGAGTGCGCTTATTCGAACTTCAGCGCGTATAAATCCGCATCTTTCATGATGAACCGAAGTCGGATGGCTTTGCCGTTGAGGGCCTTTAGATCCGGGTTGCCGAACCAGGCTACTTTCCGGTGTATTTCATTGCCAATAAGCAAATTGCATTTTGCTGCTTCAAATCCGGGAATGGCTTTACCTTGTGGGTCAATGATTTCCACCGCAATGCCGCCGGCGGCTGAGGTGGAATAGTTCAGAAACAGATTTCCTCCGGAAAAGGTAAAGGGTTTGGTCACCATGCTTCCCCCTGAATAATCTGCCTGTACCGAAGCAAAGCCATCCAAACGCATGGAATAACGATGCAAGTGATTTCCCGGCTGGGCATAATCCTGAACCACGTACACAGACATTTCCGCCGGGCCTGTCTGTACTACATTCAATGCGGGGAAATTCGAACGTGAAACCCAGTTATGGTCGCCAATTCCGGGCCTTATGAATGAACCCATAAAAGTTCGTTCCATGCGGGTTCCGCCTCGGGAACTCAGCAGCACAGCATCCGAAACACCTTCCCGCGCAGCGGTATAATAGCCCATGTCCAGCTGGAGGGGTTTGGTTTGTTCAATGGTCAGCGCAGAACGCCCGGTAACGTAGCGTGCAGCAGTGCCTATGTAAATATGTGGCGCGCGGAAATACGGTGAGGTTTGGTTGATGTACAGGTGTTCGGCGTTCGTATTGCCAAAATCCATCCTGCCTTCCATCGTCCAGTTGATGAAATCCTTGGAAACGGCGCGTCCAATTGTTCTGAAACCATTGTAATTACCGGGCCCTGTCCAGGTGCGGTAAAAACAAACATATTGTTGCTCTGATTCTGACCAGAAGGCCACATTTTGTCCGTCGAAAGCCGCCTTGGTTAGCACCGGAGTTTCTTGCAAACGCTTCCATTGTATTCCATCGGCAGAAACATATGCGAACAATCCTTTCCCTACGCCTCCAAGGGCTTTATACTTTTCTGCTGCCGGAGTTCCGGGCCGTTTGTCGATGAATGGACTGAAATTATGCACCGCCAGATCGCCCTTGTTGTTGGTGAGCACAATGTTGTTGCGTGTATTGCCCTCGTGGCTGAACAGGTTCAATTGCGGTTTGGTCCAGTTCACCCCGTCTTTAGACCGCGCATAGGCCGTAGCCTGAAATCCGAAGTCATTGGTTCCTTTGATACCTGCCCGGTAATACAAACGCAACACCGTATCATCCTGCAGAACCGTAGCATATGTGCATTGTACCGCCTCCCAGGATGGATTGTTGAACGGCAGCGCAATGCCGCGATCGATGGGCTCGTGCATCACCAATTGAGTATTTTTTAGGCTGTCAATGAGCCAATAGTCAACAAACAATTCTCTGCGGTTGCCAATTTCCCTGATGTTGTTTCCACCCGTGGGTTGCGCACTTGTATTGCCAACCAACAGGCATGCGCCCATGAGGAATGTAAGCGTGGTGGTTAAGTTCTTTCTTGCGTGCATGTATCGAAGTATGTTCAAAAATGATGCCTGAACGGACATCCAAAAAACTTCTCCGTAAGCTGCCGGACAAACCCTCGTTTTGGAGCTGTAAAGATTAAAATTGCAGTATGAATGCAACGAATGGTTTCCGCCTGACCTTTTTCCTGTTGATTTTGTCTGCCTGTGGCAAGAAACAGGATGCATCATCCGACAGCATAGCGCCAGTGTTCAAACTTTTGCACGGCAGTGAAACAGGCGTTGACTTTGTGAATTTCCTCACCGAAGATGATACGGTCAATCAGCTGGTGTACAATTACGCGTACAACGGTGGCGGCGTGGCTGCGGGCGACCTCAATAACGACGGTTTGGAGGACCTGGTTTTTACAGGAAATAATTCGCCTTCCAAGGTATATCTGAACAAAGGAAACATGCGCTTTGAAGATGGATGCGCAAAAACCGGAATTCAGCCCACAGGCTGGTGCACCGGCGTGAGCATTGTTGATATAAACAACGATGGCTGGAACGATGTGTACATCTGCCGCAGCGGGCCAAATCCCAACCAGGACATGCGCAAGAACCTGCTTTATATCAACCAGGGAAATGGCGTATTCCGCGAAATGGCTGCAGACTGGGGACTGGATGATGCCGGTTATTCTACCCAAGCGGCTTTTTTCGATATGGACAATGACGGCGACCTGGACTGTTATGTGGCCAACCACGCCCTGCCCTTTTTCAAAAGTCTGGATGTTCCGTTCAGCCGGTCCATGATGAAAGATGCTTCCAACAGCCAGCGCATGTATGAACACAAAGGGAACAAGTTTGAGAACATCAGCACCGGCGCGGGTATGGATGCTATGGGCTACGGACTGAGCGCCACGCCTGGTGATTTTAACCGCGACGGACTTACCGATTTATACGTATGCAACGATTATTTCATTCCTGATTATTTCTACATCAATCTGGGTGGTGGCCGATTTAAGGAATGCCTAAAAGATTACTTCAAGCATACCAGTCTGTTTTCCATGGGCAGCGATGCCGCCGACTACAACAACGATGGATGGATTGACTTGTTCACCTGCGATATGCTGCCTTCCGACCCCAGGCGTTATGGATTGCTGCAAGGCCCTCCCGGACTGGATAATTTCATGGTGGCGCAACAACACGGTTACGGCCCGCAGTTCATGAGGAATGCCCTTCAAACAAACATCCAGGGAAAGCTGTTCAGCGACCTGGGTTACCTGAGTGGAACTGCGCGCAGCGATTGGAGCTGGAGTCCGCTGTTTGCAGATTTCAACAACGATGGCTGGAAAGATCTTTATGTGACCAACGGCTACTTGCGTGATGTGAACAATCTGGATTTCATCATTTACATGGGTCGTTTGCAACAGAAAGAAAACCGAATGCCCAACTTCCGTGAAATTGCCGAACAACTGCCCTACGAGCGGCTCAGCAACTTCATGTTCCGCAACACGCGCAATGGCAGTTTTGACCTGATGACCGAAAACTGGGGCACCAACCATCCTTCTTTTTCTGCCGGATCTGCCTGGTGCGACCTGAACAACGACGGAAAACTGGAACTGGTGGTCAACAATATTCAGGATACGGCCTTCATTTATCAGAACATCAGCAATGAAGGCAATTGGCTAAAGGTGAAACTCAAAGGCAAAAACGGGTACAACAGCCAAGGCCTGGGTGCCAAATTCATTGCACGAACCGACAGCGCCGAATTATACACGGAACTCAACATCAGCAAAGGTTATCAGGGATCAGTAAGTCCTGTGGCGCATCTGGGACTGGGCAAAGCAAATAAAATCAAAGAACTGACCGTCATTTGGCCGGGAGGTGCTTTTCAAACCCTTCGCGATGTGGAAGTGAATAAATTCCTGGAGCTGAGTTCAGACCAGGCCTCCGGCAGTTTCCAATGGCCCGCCATCGGTGAACCTGCATTGTTTGAGCAGGCTGCCGGTCCTGCGTTTACGCACCAAGAAGAAGACGTACAGGATTTCCGCAGGGAATACCTGTTGCCGCACCGGCACAGTCAGCTGGGCCCGGGCATGGCCGTGGCAGATGTGAATGGCGACGGACTGGAAGACGTGTTT
>JBEDND010000158.1:0-17521 GCA_041170785.1 Bacteroidota bacterium
TTTTGGTTGCCTTACCTCTGTGTTTAGGGGTGGCATTGGCCAGCGGTGCGCCGCTTGTTTCGGGCATTGTTTCGGGCGTAGTTGGTGGGACCATTGTAGCCATCATGAGTGGTTCGCATACAAGTGTGAGTGGACCTGCTGCCGGATTAACGGCTGTTGTACTTGCAGGCATCACCCAGTTGGGTTCCTTTGAAGTTTTTCTGAGCGCTGTAGCGCTTGCCGGCGTCATTCAACTGTTGTTCGGCATCATCAGGTTGGGATTCATTGCCGATTACATGCCCAGCAACGTAATCAAAGGGTTACTTTCTGCCATCGGCATCATCTTAATACTGAAACAGATTCCTCATGCCATCGGATATGACGCCGTTCCGGAAGGCGATTTTAGCTTCAATCAGCAAGACGGGAATGATACCTTTTCCGAGTTGCTGAATATGTTGAACTATGTATCTCCGGGGGCGGTAATCCTGAGTGTGCTGAGTTTGCTGACCATGCTTGTATGGGACAAAACGCCCATGCGGAAATGGAACCTGCTTCCCGCGCCATTGTTTGTGGTGGTTTTGGGTGTGGTATTAAATGTGGTATTCATCAACTGGTTTCCAGACCTGGCCATCGTGAAAGATGAACACCTGGTGCGTATTCCTGAAATCAAAACCAGTACGCTCTTGCACCTTCCCGAGGTACAGCATCTGCAAAACTCCATGGTTTGGATGGTGGCACTTACCGTTGCGTTGGTGGCTTCCATTGAAACGCTGCTCAATGTTGAAGCGGTGGACAGGATTGACCCCCATAAGCGTGAAACACCTACTAACCGAGAGTTGATTGCCCAGGGAACAGGCAATATAGTTTCCGGCCTGCTGGGTGGCATTCCGGTTACATCCGTGATTGTGCGCAGCTCGGTGAATATTTCCGCAGGTGCCATGACCAAAATGTCGGCAGTTGTGCACGGCATCTTTCTGATTTTAAGCGTATTGATTTTTGGAAGCCTGATCAACCTGATTCCTTTGTCTGTGCTTGCCGCGATTCTGATTGTAACCGGCTATAAACTCGCTAAAGTGTCAATATTCACTGATGTGTACCGAAAAGGATGGGATCAGTTTGTGCCATTTCTGGTTACAATTCTGGCCATCATTTTTACGGATTTGCTGAAGGGTGTGATGGTAGGCACAGTGGTGAGTCTGTTTTTTATTCTGCGTTCGAATTTTAGAAATCCGTTCATACGTGAAACCCAGGTGATGCATATTGGCGAGGTGATTCGACTGGAATTGCCCAATCAGGTGTCCTTCCTGAACAGGGCGTCCATCAAACGAACCTTGTGGGGTATTCAGCCGAATGCAAAGGTGGTGATCGATGCCAGTGCTTCTGATTACATTGATCAGGATGTGTTGGAACTGATCAGGGATTTTATCGAAACCTATGCGCCGGAACACCAGATTCAGGTGAATGTTTTTGGATTGGAACGGCACAATGCGGTACGCGATTTGGTTCAGTTCCAGGAGGTGCTCGATGCGGAAACCCGCTCGAAACTTACCCCCGAGCGTGTACTTGAGCTGATGAAGATTGGCAACGAAAGATTCCTGCGGGGCCGCGATTCCGGCCGCAGGCACCAGGCGCAGGTAAGCCAAACGGCAAGCGGACAAGCTCCGATGGCAGCCATCGTGAGCTGTATTGATTCACGCACTTCTCCGGAAATAACCTTCGATGCAAACCTGGGCGACTACCTCGCCATCCGGAATGCCGGCAATGTGATGACCGCAGATGCGCTGGGCAGCATAGAAGTGGCCGTGAAGCATCTGGGTGTAAAACTTGTGGTGGTAAAAAGTCATGCCGATTGTGGTGCAATCAAATTGGCCATGCTTGGTGAAAAGAGTGGGAACATCCATTATGTGACCGATCAGATTGGAGAGGCCATTCAGTCTTGCGGCTGCACCGAGGCGCACCCGGATGTGAAAGATGCCAACCTGGTAAATAAGGTTGCGCAGCAAAACGCACAACTCTCTGTGCAACGCATGCTGGAATTAAGTGCCTATCTGAAGGAAATGCTGGAATCCGGGAAGATTGGGATTGTATGTGCCTTCCACGACATCCGCAATGGCAAGGTTCATTTTGAACCACTCATGAAAGGTAATTAAGCTTCAATTCGCAATTTGGTATGTTTTCCCTGGACCCGGCCAGGCGATGAGTCCATTCACGTCGGGAAGCAATTGGTAGAGGCTTTCTTCCGTGATGTTGTCCAGGTCCACAAAGTAGCATTGTTTGCCGCCGTCGTGGGTGTAGCCGAGGAGGAAGCCTTCGTTCATGTTTCTTTTACCCTGGATGGTCAGATACATTTTTTTCGGCAGCAGGGCATAATATGTTCCTGACCGTTCCGCCATGCTGCTCACAGTCATAACCACCAGGCTGTCAATCCGAATTTGCTGTTGTTCCAGGTATGCATCTTCCTTTTTCAAGCGCTCAACCACTTTCTTCCGATGCGCTTCGTTGGTACTCATCCCGGGTACCACGGCGTAGCGAAGGAATTGCTCGTAGTCTTTATGGTTATGTGCGTTTTTCATGGCGATAGCCTGGGCAAAAAACAGCGATTCCAGCGTGGGTTCTTTGATGTTACGCCGCCCTTCGGTGTTTTTGGGTGTGCCCATGCCCAATGTCGGGTCGGCAGAAGTTTCTTCACCGCTTGCACCCCATTGCGGTGCAGATTTTTTAGTACTGTCTTTCTGTGATGGTGCATCCGTTCGGGTGCAGGCTCCAAGGAGCAAAAGCAGAAACAAAAAAGGGATGGCCGGACGCATCAGCTGCATAACGCTGCAAATTAAACGGTGATTGTATTTTTCACATAAAAAAAGCCGCTCGGGAATATTCCGGAGCGGCCTTCTTAGTGGGGTCAATGAGGTTTATTTCACTTCTTCGAAATCGACATCCTGTACGGTGCTGTCGCCGGCATTCCCGGAATCACCTTTGTCGGAGGTGTTTCCATCGGTGGCAGCTGTTTCCTGAGCAGCCTTGTACATGTCTTCACTGGCTGCCTGCCACGTTTGATTGAGTGCTTCAACAGCGCTGTCAATCGCAGTCAAGTCTTTGCTTTCATGTGCGGTTTTCAGCGTTGCCAGTGCAGTTTCGATATTGGTTTTCTTCTCGGCGGGAATCTTATCGCCGTATTCTTTCAGTTGT
Organism: Bacteroidota bacterium; assembly: GCA_041170785.1. Taxonomy (GTDB): domain Bacteria; phylum Bacteroidota; class Bacteroidia; order NS11-12g; family UBA955; genus REEB481. The sequence goes on from JBEDND010000158.1 coordinate 3,166, forward strand.
TTTTCGGTGCTGAAAATCAGCGAATCGGCCTGGTTCAGTTTGTCGGCTTCTTCTTTACGCTGACGGTCGGCCTCGGCGTTGTCGGTGGCTTCGCGTTTCATGCGTTCAATTTCATCCTGGCTGAGACCGGTGCTGGCTTCAATCCTGATTTTCTGTTCCTTGCCTGTGGCTTTGTCTTTTGCAGTTACGCTCAGTATGCCGTTGGCGTCGATGTCGAAGGTAACTTCAATCTGAGGGACGCTGCGGGGTGCCGGTGGGATTCCGTCCAGGTGGAAGCGGCCGATGGTTTTGTTGTCGCGCGCCATGGGGCGTTCTCCTTGCAATACGTGGATTTCCACACTTGGCTGATTGTCGGCAGCGGTGGTGAAGGTTTCCGTTTTCCGGGTAGGAATGGTGGTATTGCTTTCAATCATTTTGGTCATCACGTTACCCATGGTTTCGATACCAAGGCTCAGCGGGGTCACGTCAAGCAACAAGATGTCTTTCACTTCTCCGGTGAGTACTGCTCCCTGCAACGCTGCACCAACTGCTACCACTTCATCGGGGTTTACGCCTTTACCTGGGGCCCTTTCGAAGAAATCTTCCACCAACTTCTGAATGGCCGGAATGCGCGTGGAACCACCCACCAGGATTACTTCATCGATGTCGGAAGGATTCATGCCTGCATCAGACAGCGCCTTTTTACAAGGTTCCAGCGTGCGGCGAATCAGGCTGTCGGCCAGTTGTTCAAATTTCGACCTGGACAGTTTGCGTACCAAGTGCTTGGGCATGCCGTCAACAGCCGTAATGTAAGGCAGGTTGATCTCGGTTTCGGTACTTGAAGAAAGCTCGATTTTTGCTTTTTCGGCAGCTTCTTTCAGGCGCTGAAGCGCCATCGGGTCTTTGCGCAGGTCTATATTTTCCTCGGAACGGAACTCATCGGCCAGCCAGTCTATGATTACCTGATCAAAGTCGTCGCCACCCAGGTGGGTATCGCCGTTGGTGCTTTTTACTTCAAATACACCTTCGCCAAGTTCGAGCACGGAAATGTCAAAAGTGCCTCCGCCGAGGTCGTACACCGCAATTTTCATGTCGCGGTTTTTCTTATCCATCCCATAAGCCAGAGCTGCGGCTGTTGGCTCATTGATGATGCGTTCTACCTTGAGTCCTGCAATTTCACCCGCCTCTTTGGTTGCCTGGCGGCTGGCATCGTCGAAATAGGCCGGAACCGTAATCACCGCCCGGGTGATTTCATGACCCAAATAATCTTCAGCGGTTTTCTTCATTTTCTGAAGAATCATGGCGCTGAGTTCCTGAGGGGTGTACAAACGGTCGCCGATACGCACACGGGGTGTATCGTTGTCGCCCTGAACCACTTCATAAGGAACGCGTTCGGTTTCTGTTTTTACTTTTGAAAAACGCTCACCCATGAACCGTTTGATGGACATGATGGTGTTTTTCGGATTGATGATGGCCTGACGCTTGGCCGGGTCTCCCACTTTGCGTTCGCCGTTGCCATTATCCATGAATGCTACCACTGAAGGTGTGGTGCGGCGTCCCTCGCTGTTGGGAATCACCACGGGTTCGTTGCCTTCCATTACAGCTACGCAGCTGTTGGTTGTGCCAAGGTCAATGCCAATGATTTTATTGCTCATGTTTATTCCTTTCCCGCTTTCTTTCAATAGAAGTGCCAAAGGCATTTTCTGTCAGCAAGTAGCAAAAACAGCGCTGAAATCCGACTAAATGTCAGCCATGCGTATTTTTACAGGACAGATGCTGACCTTCTGGCTTCAGGATGTCAGAACACAAAGTTCAAGGGGCGGATTTCCGGGCGACCAATGAGCAAGAGCAGCGAGTTCTGGTCAAATTTTACTTTGGGAATCCGGTAGATGTGGCGTGAAGAGAAAATGCCAAGTGCACCGCTGATGTTGCTGTATTCTGCCTGTTTTTGTACGATGCCGATGCTTGGTTCGCTCACGGAAATATAATCAACCAACTGCGGTGCGCCACCATAGAAGGTGAAGGCGACATATTTTGCCCGGCGCCTTAATGAGGCATCTGGTTTTATCTGACTGGCAATAAATTGGAAAAATGCGGTGCGTGGGATGATGTTGGTGAGCCTGACGTTTCCACCGTAGTTGTTGGTTCGCTGGTCTGTAATCAGCCTCCAGGTAATGCTTTTTTGTGTTTTCCTTGAAGTGTCGGCAACCGGAAACTCATCGTAAATAAAATCCATCCGGATGTCGTAGGCCGCTGTGTTCAATCCGCTGTTGTAAATCACCGGGATATTTTCCAGCTGCAGGTTGAGCGTGCTGAACGTGTCGGCAATCGGCGCAAATACCGCAGGCTGTCCACAAATCAGGGTGCTTGCTTCTATTTTCTTGCCGCTGGATTTCCGCAGAATTTCCAGCCTGTAGGTGTTGAATTGGCTGATTTTGGCTCTGAAGGTCCACAAGGTGTTGCGGTCGTTGGCGAAGATTCCCGAATCTTTTGGGATGGAATTGTCTGCCTGACAAGGATAAACCGTTTGATCTTCCTGGCGGATGACCCGAACTTCCAGGTCGTCAAAAAACAAAGAGTCACTTACCGAAGCCGCTTCCAGCGCATTGGTCTTTTCATTGAGAAAGGCCTTGTTGATTTTCAGGTAGTGAATGCTGTCTGTCGGGTTGAGGAGTCCATATACCACCATCACCTCTTTCCAGTTGGCATTGATGTCGATATCGTTCGCACATCCCTGGAAAATCAGGGTGATTCCCAGGACGATACGTACAAACAGACTTTTTATCAGGTTCATTTGGAGGAATTATGACTAATTTTGCCCCTTACGGCGGCACAAATATGAACAAAAACCGGCTGCTCTTGCTCAGCCTGCTGCAATTTTCGGTCCTCGGTGCACAACAGGTTACGAAGGATTTTCCCAAGCTACAATGGGATGAAGACTTCAATTTGGTCAGTGAAAAATGGCCACAGACCTATAATTCCGACAATTTCTTTCTGGTGCAGAATGGCAGCTACGACATGCAGCGTACCAATCTGAAAACGGGAACTTTTGTGTTTCCTGCGGAAGATAAAACTTTCGGATATTTTGAAGTACGCTGCCGGCTTGCGTTTAAAGAAGGAACCGGATCGCAGGCTGTGGCCGGACTGGTATTTCAGGCACAGGCCGACGGCAGCGGCGCACTGGTAGTTGAAGTCAACGATAAATACCAATACCGCGTGCGGCGGATGACGCGCGATGGCGCGGTGAATCTGACCGGAGGTGGCGAAAATGATGGCTGGATCAAAGCCAAACGCATGCTCCACAAAGATGCCAATACCATTGTGGTGAAAACCTATGAGAAGGTTTATGACCTGTATCTGAACGACCAATATGCCATTACGTTCACAGAAATAGAACTTTCCCAAGGGAAAATTGGCTTCTATGTGGGCCCTGGAACCAAAGTGAGCGCGGAATATGTGAAGGTGATGGGCGATGAGAACTTCATCATGGTGAGCAGCGACGTGCAAAACCAGGCGGAAGAAAGTTTAACCTTTCAGCAAATCATCGTGCGGCTGAAGGAAAGCATCAATAAAAAGGATAAGCGCATTGCCGAACTTGAGGCTGAAAACCGTCGCCTTAGCTCAGGCCGTGGCAACGATACCCTTACACAGCGTAAACTTCAGGAGGCCGACAAACGCAACTTTGAACTGGTGCGTCAAATCGATAAATACCGTGTGGATTTGGAAGCATCCAAGTCAAGGGTCAATGAGCTCGAACAGTTTCGCAGCCAGATCCGCGATAACGAAAACGGTGACATTGTGATTAACCTCACCAATATCAATACACGGCAAAAGCAACAACTGGAGAAACTGGAGCAGCTCAAGCGCCAGATGGAATCAGAAAGTGCCGAAATCAAGGCCGATCATTTGAGGCTGGCACAGGAAAATGAGCGTTTCCGTATGATGGGTTTTGAAAAGGATGAGGAAATCCGCTTGTTGAAGGTCCAGATGGCTGCACAAGACAGCATGCACCAGGAGTCCAGGCAGCGCAGGCAAAAAGCAGACTCCGAAGGTGGCAGTTCCAGAGGAAAGGTGAAGGAGGAGCGCGTGAAAACAGAACCCGAACCAAAGAACGAATCAGGACTACAACAGGATACGGCACTCAATGCCGATGAAATCCGGCTATTGCAAGAACAGGAACGCATCAACAGCGGGAAGCCTTCCGATCCATTGCCCAGCGGTAAACTTCCCAAGCTGAAAAAAGAGAAGAAGTCGAAAAAAGAAAAAATCATCATTCCTGAAACCATCATCATTGACTGACCACGCATGAGCGTTCAAAAAACCATCCGAAAGGTAACCACACATGTGCTTCAGGAAATGAAGGAACGCGGGGAGAAAATTTCCATGCTTACCGCGTATGATTTCTCCATGGCCCGCATGGTTGATCATGCAGGTATCGACGTAATACTTGTTGGCGACAGCGCCAGCAATGTGATGGCAGGCCATGAAACAACCCTCCCCATCACGCTGGATCAAATGATTTATCATGCCGGTTCTGTGGTTCGCGGAACCGACCGTGCGCTGGTGGTTGTCGATCTTCCCTTTGGAAGCTATCAGGGAAACAGCAAGGAGGCGCTGAACAGTGCCATCCGCATCATGAAAGAAAGCGGAGCGCATGCCGTGAAAATGGAAGGTGGCGAAGAAGTGCTGGAAGGCGTGAAACGCATCCTCACGGCCGGTGTGCCGGTGATGGGGCACTTGGGACTTACGCCACAAAGCATTTATAAGTTTGGAACCTACAATGTGCGCGCTACCGAAGAGATGGAGGCCGAAAAGCTGATCCGCGATGCCCGCTTGCTGGAAGAAGCCGGCTGCTTTGCGCTGGTGCTCGAAAAAATACCTTCGGCCCTGGCCGGAAAAGTGGCGCGCAGCCTGCGTATTCCCGTGATTGGCATTGGTGCCGGCGGAGAAGTGGACGGACAGGTGCTGGTGGTGCACGACATGTTGGGCATCAATAACGAGTTTTCCCCTCGCTTCCTCAGGCGCTACCTCAACCTGTACGACGAAATCAAACAGGCCGTGGGAAGCTACATCAATGACGTGAAGTCTGGCGATTTCCCCAATCAGCAAGAGCAGTATTAAGTCGTTTAATTATATTCCCGGCTTCAATACACCCCACTCACTGCCCTTAAGCGTTTTAAATGTCAGTATTTGGTTTCATCCATCAGGCCATCTCCAACTTCAGAAATGTGGGTGCGGTAGCAGGAAGTTCACGTTTTCTGGTGAACCAAATGTTGCAGCCGGTGGACTTCAACCGAACGCTTACTGTGGTTGAACTGGGTCCCGGAAGCGGCAACTTTACCCGCGCCATCCTCAAGCACATGAACCCGCAAAGCAGCCTGGCGGCATACGAAATCAACGATGCGTTTTACCATTTGCTGCAACAGCAAATCCACGACAAAAGGTTTACGTTGAAACACGGTTCTGCCGCCGACATCGCGCATGATTTTCTTCCGGGAAGCGTGGACGTGGTGGTTTCCAGTTTGCCATTGGCAATGATGCCCACTGCGGTGAAAAACGAAATCCTTGAGGCCAGCGCAACAGCGTTAAAGTCCGGGGGGCTGTTTCTTCAGTATCAATACTCCAGAAGAGATCTTGGTCTGGTTCGTCGCTTTTTCCCGGCCTTGAAAACCAAATTTGCTTTATTGAACCTGCCTCCGGCCATCATCTACACGGCGCGGAAATAAACATCAGCAGTTTTTCAGGATCCTTTCACCAGCCTGGCGCTGAGGTTCTCGCCTTCCCGCCAACATTCCACAAGGTATATTCCGTTGGGAAGCTGTTGTACATCGATGCCGGGCTTGTCCATCAGCACGTATTCCGAAATCAGGCGGCCCATCAGGTCACGGATGCGTATTTGGTCGCCGGTCTTGCACTCAGGCAGATAAAGCAGGCTGGTGCACGGGTTTGGGTGGATGTTCAATCTGCCCTGCTTGACGCTGAATTCCGGTTCCAGGTTTTGGGTAAAGGCAAACGCACAGGAAGTATAAGCCGAAACAAGGTAGCGTGCCTTGCTTGATGTGTTTTGCGTATTGAATTTGCTGAATGTGCCAATTGGCGGCCAGGCCGTATTTGTTTTCGCGTAAAATTCTTCAGGTTGGGCACCGTATAGGCTGGTATCCGCTTCGTTGCCGGTTCCGGCGTCGTACAACGTGCCTTTCACATTGTTCCCATACACAAAGTGATTGCTTCCGGTGAGGGTGAACATACCTTGAAGAAAGCCGGTTCCGGTAACCTCGTTGGCAATCAGGTTTACGCTGCTTCCGGCGCCATTGTTCATGAACACCCCGTACAATTCAGCGCGGTTTCGGTGGAAGGTGTTGTAAGGTCCGTTGATGCCGTGCGAATTGTCGATTACAATGTTCTGCACAATATTTCCTTCGAACAGGTTGCCATAGGGATAGTTTCCGTGCAGCACCAGGTCGCCCGCTGAATTGGAAGGAAGACTTACATCCGTCCAGTAAGGTTCTATGGAGTAGTTGTACCCGATTACGTTCCCATTGGCACCGGATTGTAGCAAAACGGAATGCCGCAGTTTGCGGAAAACATTGTTGTAGATGTAACAGTCGCTGCTTGCAAATTGTACCGCGGCACCATAAGCTTTTCCTCCGCTTCCATAAGAAAAGCCGTCTTTAAAAAAGCTGCCTTTTACGGTGTTGAAAGCGGAATAAGAAATGGCCACATGGGCGAAGTTGCAGTTGTAGCTTTCCACGCAGCGCACAAAACACTGTGTGGAGTATTCCATGTTGATGTTGCTTGTCTGCCCGCTGGTGGCATCTTCCCGAACGATGCTCAGGTATTCCAGGCCCGCATGCTCCACGGGTGTGATGCGCAAAATTTTCGCCCGTTTGTTCAGCAGAAAATCACGTCGAAGTGCGCTGCTCAGAAACAAGGTTTTTCCCTTCACGGAATCCACCTTCACCATCTGACCGGCTGAGCCAAACGCCCAGGTAGAAGTTACCAAAGTGCTGTCATCATCCAGCAGGTATAACAATTCGCCCTGTTGTACTATACCTGAATCACGTAGTTGCAGGCGCTGCTCATTTCGCAACGCATCTGAGGCAAGCATCAGGTAATTGGTTTTGGGTTTGCCCGTGATTTCGATGGGGTTTCCGCTGCCACCCAGGTTGAATTTCAGGATGGTTTGCGACGCATTTACCCCTTGCAACACTGTATGTGAAGGCAGGCGTATGTCTGATTTAAAACGATACGTGCCGGCGGGGAAATAAATCAATAATCCTGAATCGGGATTTACCTTAGACAGCAGGGCATCCATCAGCGAATCATTGAAACCGTTGCCTTGGTTGTTGCCGCCTGCCTGCAGGAAGTTGATGGTTTTCTTCGGAAGTTCGATGCGGCACTGCGCCACGCTGCGCTTCCAGTCTGAACTTCGTTCCGCAGGCAAGGATTGCGCCTTGGTCACGCCTGTGGTGAAAGGCAGGAACGAAACGAGGAACAAGATAATTACCTGAGCGCGCATGAGGTTTGTTATTTACCGGAAGCCTTGGCGTGGTCTGCCAGGAATTGTTGCAGGCCGATGTCGGTGAGCGGATGCTTGAGCAAACCCAGGATGGCGCTGAGCGGACAAGTGGCCACGTGCGCGCCGGCTTCTGCAGATTTTACTATATGCAATGGATTGCGGATGCTGGCCGCAAGAATCTGTGTTTCAAAACCCTGGATGTCGTAGATGTCGGCAATTTGGGCAATCAGTTCCATGCCGTCCCAGTTCATATCGTCAATACGGCCGATGAACGGAGACAAATACGTTGCACCCGCCTTGGCTGCCAGGATGGCCTGACCGGCGCTGAATACAAGGGTACAATTGGTTTTGATGCCGTTGGCGGTGAACCAGCTGATCGCTTTGATGCCGTCGCGAATCATGGGCACCTTCACTACGATGTTCGGATGTATGGCCGCCAGTTTTTTTCCCTCTTCAACCATTTCGGCGAAGGTGGTGCTGATCACTTCAGCGCTCACGGGTCCGTCTACGATTTCGCAGATGGTGCGGTAATGCGCCATCACAGCAGCATCACCGGTGATGCCTTCTTTGGCCATGAGCGAAGGATTGGTGGTTACCCCGTCGAGAATGCCCAGTTCGTTGGCTTCTCTGATTTGTTCGAGGTTGGCGGTATCAATAAAGAATTTCATGTTGCTCTTGCTTCCACAAAGATACAGGTGGCAAGGATTGTGCAAAGGCCTCAGCGTGGTTTCCCTGCCGGCGGCGCATTGGTCATTTCCAGAAACCCTTTTCCCTCCAGGGTTCTTTCACCGTAAACGCCCCAAACGCTGCAGGGGCCTTCCCAATAGGTCATGAAATTCTGGCCCAGGGCATGCAGCGCCAGCTCGCCGTTGTGGATGCGGGCATCTACGCAGGCACGCAGTTTTCGCGACGGAATGAGCACCTGCCACTGCATGGGATAGCTGCGGCCACTCTGCGGACTTGTCCAAAATTCATCGGCATGCAGCAAAATAGAATCACCGTTCAGGTAGCTGATGCTGCCGTCGGGATTCATCCAGCTGCCCTGCACCTGTTCTTCCCCCTTGCGTGTGTTTACGGTGCGGAATATCATCAGCTTGAATTGGTCTGTGCTGATGCTCAGCCAATCCCAGCGATATTTCTTTTTCGTGAGTTCAAGCGCATTCCATTGTCGGTCGAACCAGCCTTCGCCCTGAACCGTCACGGGTTTCCCCTGAAGCTGTAAATTTCCGTTCAGTTGCAGAAACGGATAGCTCAGGTAGCCTGCCTGCATGCCGTCCATGTAGGTCATCATGCCTTTGGGCGCCTGCGCCATCAAGGGCGTTTGCGGACGTGCTTCAATGCTTCCGCTAAAAACATCCAGCCAATATTGAGCCTTCAGTTGCTGCGGGTCAATCTGCAGCTGGTGCTGGTGGTTGCCAATCTGAAAGGATTTGCTGTCGTAGCCAAAGATGCTGCGCACCGCATGGCGTTTGCGGAAGATTTCGTAGCTGCGGTAAGTGGTATCTGCCGCGATATCAGAGAATGCCGTGTTCAGCATCCAGCGGTAGCCGTAGGGGAAGCTGTAGCGACGGAACAAGGCCGAATGAAAGGCGTAGCTGTTTTCGCTGCTGTCCTGCAGGTGGCCATTCAGGTACCACCATTCCAGGGAATTCCGCTTCAGTGGTTTTAGGAATATCGCGCGTACATCACCTTGATCACCTACCTGCCGGTGTTCCCGGTCGGCGGAAAAAACACTCAGGTGCATGCATGAACTCAGTCCTATGGCACCAAGCAAACCCACAAAAGCCGATACACCCGTTCGTTTCATATTGCGAATTTAGGTTATTTGCTGAGTGGGCACAGGCGTTCATGCCGCCAAACCAGCGACGGATTTATTTGTTTTGTAGGAGCAATAACCATCATGAACCGGAAAGACGTACCCCGCAGAGGATTCATAACCCGCATGGCTGCCGGTGTTTCTGCAGCACTTGTAGTGCCTGTTGCCGGAGTGTTTAAATTATTCGCCAAAGAGCCAATTGAAGCCATGAATATCCCCAGTGTCAAGAACATTCGCCCCCTCGGATTTCAATGGGATACCGCCGATCCCTTTCTGTTTTGCGTGCACCACGAGGACTTCTTTCCCAAAGGCAATGCAGAGATGGGTCCCGCAACCTCGCTGGAAGGGCGCAGCATCGGCGATGATTTCATCATCAAAGACGGCTGGCGTATGTACCACGGCGACACCGTTCCGGGTTTTCCCGGTCATCCGCACCGCGGTTTTGAAACCATCACCGTGGTGCGCAAAGGTTTTGTGGATCACGCCGATTCCATGGGCGCGGCAGGTCGTTACGGCAACGGCGATGTGCAGTGGATGACCGCAGGAAAGGGTGTGCAACATTCAGAAATGTTTCCGCTGCTGAAGGAAGACCAGGATAACCCGATGGAACTGTTTCAGATTTGGTTGAACCTGCCCGCCCGGAGTAAAATGGTTGATCCCCATTTCAGCATGTTGTGGGGCGAAACCATTCCCAAATTAAACACAACGGATGCCGTCGGAAAAACCACCGTGGTGGAAGTGATGGCAGGCGCCCTGAACGGTCATAAGGCGCCCGCGCCGCCGCCCAACAGCTGGGCTTCCGATCCCGCCAATGAGGTAGCGGTATTCAACATCATCATGCAGCCCGGTGCCACCTGGACATTGCCTAAATGTTCCGAAGGCATCAACCGAACGCTGTATTTCTACGAAGGCGAAACCCTGTTGATTGACGGGCAGGAAGTGCCGCATTACCATGCCGCCGAAGTATTGCCCGACCGCGACCTTACGCTCACCTGCAAAGGTGAAAAAGAAGCGGGCATCCTCGTGTTGCAGGGCCGCCCCATCGGCGAAACCGTCATTCAGTACGGCCCCTTTGTGATGAACAGCAAGGACGAAATCAGGCAGGCTTTTGAAGATTACCATGCCACGCAATTCGGAGGCTGGCCCTGGCCCAAATACGGACAGGTGCATGCCCGCGAGCAGGGCCGCTTCGCCAAACACGCCGATGGCAGCACGGAAGTGCCGGGCTAAAGTTTCCCTGTAACATGGACGTAATGGGCCCAGCGCCCCGCAGCGCATGCAAATTAGTACTTCACTACCCGCAATACCCTGCTTTGCTCAGCATCTTTGATGTGCAATAGATAAGTGCCGGCAGACAAGTGGCTGATGTTGCATTGCCAGATGCCATCTCCGCTCTGCACCCAGTGGATGCTGATGCACCTGCCGTCAGGACTCCACAATACCGAGGCGGGTAAATTGCCGGATGGACCTTCCTGCAGCAGCGTAATGGCTCCCGTTGTTGGATTCGGCCACAAACTGAAAGGCATGGCCGTGAGCTGTTCTACCGCAGTTGCATCTGCATCTGGCCCTTGTTGAAAGCCCTGACAAACCAACAGATTGCTGCCGTTAAATAATCCGACAACGGTTTCGCCAATGGTCCAGTCGGCCAGCAGCGCGGTGCTGCTGAAGCTGCTTCCTCCGGATGCCAGCACCGAGCGGCTGAGGGCCTGGGCAGAAATAGTCTGACCCAGAAACGCTACGGCAAGAATGCCCAATAGGTGTTTCATGGTTCCTTTTTTCATGGCTTTTTGATATTTCCGGTATCTGGCTTGTGGTAATGGATGCCCTGTGTTTCCGGTTTGCCGTACACTTCCGGATTCAGGTATTTGCCTTTATGCTGCGGTAACTTTTCCTCTTCGGGAATGACAGGATGCTGCACTGCCCAGGGATCCTGACGCACACCGGTAACCTGCCAGCTTACTTTAACATTCGGCTTATCGGTTTGGATGCTGAATTGGTTCTCTTTGATTTCTTCCAACACCCAGGCTTGCGCAGGCTGCCCGATTACGGTAAGCTGGTAGCGGAAATCGCGGTTCAGGGTTTCGAAATAGGCGGGCAGTGTTACCAGCGCCTTACCGTCTGCGCCAGTGACAATATTGCCGTTGTACACATTCATCATATCCGGACTTTCCACGAAGCTGTGCACCAGGTATTTGTTTTCCGGGTCTTGCGGATGGTCTATGCGGAAGGTGCCTGAAGATTTGGAAAGCACCCCGGAAACGAACACGTTTCCCCCGAATAGCGCTGCGTATTTAGTACCCGATGCCGGGCCACCACCGATTCCTGAATAGAGTCCATAGCCAATGTTGTTATTGGCGGTGAGGTCCACGTAGTTGTATAATCCATAAACAACGCTTCCGCTATGCCCGGACATAATATTATAGATACCATAGGCGCCGCCTAAAGAACCCCTGGTCTCGTTGTAAATGCCGAAAGAATTGAGCCTGGTCGAATCAATATTTTCAGAATAAACGCCGAACGTGAAGCTGCCGCGTTTGGCTTTACATAAAACACCAACCGTAGCATCTGTATTGATTGTTGTGCCCTCTGCGTAACCAATTATGCCGCAACCCGCGCCAGAGGAAGTTCCCGTGCGGAGAAAGGAATAGCTTGCGCTGTAGATTCTGCCGCTGCGCAACGGTGAAGGAAAAGATGAGATATTCAGGTTAGAGGAATTACTGGTTTGCACATGCAGTTTTGCCTCGGGTTTGGAAATACCGATACCAGCGCTTACGCTGTTGTTGGTGAAAATGTTGGTATTGAACGGGGTATTGGTATTCCACAAGCTATGGATGCTGTCGTCCGTGCCAATAGTAATGCCCCGGCCGGGTTTTAATTTTATTTCATTGGAGGGTGTCCATCTGCTGATACTGCCGTTCCAACGCAGCAACTGATTGGGTTGCGCGCCGCCGGAAGTAATCTGGTCCGGTGTGATGGTGCCGAAGTACTTAAAGGCCGAGTCGGCGTGATTGCTGCTCAGGGCTTTATTGCTCAACTGAGCCTGGGCACTGAATTTCGCGCTTCTGCTGCTGTCGGCCTGGTTGCTGTACAACGAATAGGGTACGCTGATCAGTTGCTGTATGCCCAGTTCAAGAAAGCCGCCGCCGCTGTTTACTTCTGCTTTCAGGTTGTACACATCGGCTCCCCAGTTGATGGCGGAAAGACTTCCCGCCATCGTAGGGCTGCCTTTTCCGATCTGGCAATTCACCACGCCTTGTGCATTGGTGGTGAGGGAATGGGTTTCTTCATACACTTTCAGGGCACTGGATGGTCCTTTGTAAATACCCAGTCTGAGCGTAACAGCCTGATTGGCCAGCGCCTGTCCGCTGCCGTTGCGCAAGGCTGCCTGGTAGTTGATGTACTGAGGCGACTGCGCCTGTACAAGTGCTGCACAAAAAAGCAGCGAGGAGAGGAGTAGGAGTTTTTTCATATTTGCGTACCTTCAGTGAGGTTTTTGTTTTATCCTTTTGATTCAGGTGTTTTTCCGGTGAATGGATAAGCTTTGTCCGTGTTGATGGTTGTTTGCTTCAGGGCTTCTGGATATTTCCGGCATCCGGTCGCTGATAGTGAATGCTGCTGGAAATGGGTTTGCCATACAACTCCGGGTTCAGGAATTTGCCTTTATGCTGCGGTAATTTTTCCTCTTCGGGCACTACAGGATGCTGCACAGCCCAGGGATCCTGTCGCACACCTGTCACCTGCCAGCTTACCTCTACATTCGGCTTGTCGGTTTGGATAACAAAGGTATTCTCTTTGATTTTTTCAAGTACCCAGGCCTGCGCAGGCTGCCCGATTACGGTGAGCTGGTAGCGGAAATCGCGGTTCAGGGTTTCGAAATAGGCGGGCAGGCTTACTACAGCCTTGCCATCTGTGCCAGTGATGATATTGCCGTTGTACACATTCATCATATCCGGGCTTTCCACGAAGCTGTGCACCAGGTATTTGTTTTCCGGGTCTTGCGGATGGTCTATGCGGAAGGTGCCTGAAGATTTGGAGAGCACGCCCGACACCTGAACGTTTCCGCCGAAGAAGCCGGATAATGCTATTTTGTTAACGTTTGCCCAGTCAACTACAGTTGAATAAACTCCGTAAACCCTGGTATTCTTGTTGGAAGTGTCAAGATTTATGTAGGAAAATAGTCCATTGATGGTTTGTGCTTTTTTGGCCCCCATGTAGTTATATAGGCCGAAGGTGGTTCCTGTGCTGCTATTGTCTCCACTTGAATACAAAGTATTACCGCTGATATCTCCTGCAACCTGCAGTTTGCTAAAAGGTTGTGTGGTTCCGATACCGACATTGCCGTTATGGTTGCTGAAAATATTTGTGCCGGAACTTGTCCAGAGGCTGTGGATGCTGTCGCCGGCGCCGAAACTGATGCCCCGTCCGGGTTTCATTCTGTATTCGTTGCCCGGGGTCCATTCTTTGCCATTCCACCTGAGTATTTGCTCCTTGCTCGCGCCGCCTGCTGTGATTTGGGCCGGGTTGATACTGCCGGTGTATTCCCTGGCGTTTTCTGCCAAACCCGACAAGTCGCTGTAATTGGAACTCTGACTATACAGGGCGTAAGGAACACTCACCATCTGCTGAGTCCCAAGATCGATAAAGCCACCGCCGCTGTTCACCTCGGCCTTGAGGTTGTAAATGCCTTTGGACCATTTGATGTCGTTCAGTGTGGTCGAGAGGACGGGATTCCCTTTCCCGATCTGGCAATGTACCACACCCTGCGCATTGGTGCTCAGTTCATGCGTTTCTTCAAAAACTTTAACCGTGCTTGCAGCGCCTTCATATATGCCCAAGCGCAGCGTAACCGTCTGATTGGCCAGCGCCTGGCCGCTGCCGTTGCGCAAGGCTGTCTGGTAGTTGATGTACTGGGGTGACTGTGCCTTGATCGTGAAGAAACAGCCTGAAAGAATGAGGAGGTGTAGAATTCTTTTCATAGCTTATTAAATACAAAGTTTAATGATATACATGAAGAAATCAAAATCATGTGGTGATTATTGAAT
>JBEDND010000159.1:0-4698 GCA_041170785.1 Bacteroidota bacterium
GCCCATGTCGCGCAGGCGTATTTGTCTGGCAATTTCCGCTACTGCTTCCATATTGATGCGCGCCACATTCGCTTCTCTGTTTTCAGCATCAAAAACTGCGTTGCCGCTGTTGACATCAAAAACATGCAAAGCTTCGGTATGCTCAATGACCAGATACGCAGAACCTGAAAAGGGGACGGTTTTCCCGAAGGAGCTGCGTATTTGCCGGTTTACATTGAAATGATCAAAGATTTCGCCCTTGCCATGATGCAAGCGGACAATTTTCTCCAGGCCGGGCGCGATTTTACCAACGTAACTCTGCAACTCCTGATGAAGTTCTTTGTCGTTTACACTGATTTGGCTGAAGCTTTCATTCAGTATGTCGCGCAGCAGGGTGTCCAAACGCGAACCTTCTCCAAGCACCATTCTGCCGGGTTGGGCAGTTTTCAGGTTTTGAGCCAGCTGATCCCATTTTTTAAGCAGGGAACGCAGGTCTTGGTCCAGTTCCGTAATGTCAACACCTTCGGCAACAGTGCGGATGATTACCCCAAAATTTTCAGGCTTGAGTGTTTGCGCCAGTTTCTTCAGGCGCTTCTTTTCTTCGGGATTGCCTATTTTTTTCGAAAGGGAGATGTGGTTGGAGAAAGGCACCAGAACGAAATACCTTCCGGCTATAGAAAGATCACATCCAATTTTAGGGCCCTTATTGCTGATGGGTTCTTTTAAAATCTGAACCAGCACCACGTCACCTTTCTTGAAAACCTGAGCGATTTTCCCCGTTTTTACGGTGGCTTCTTCAAGTTTAAACTGATCGAGGTCGGCAGCGCTGGTTTTACCATCCAGCACAAGCTGGGTCAGTTTTTTTACTGACCGAACATTCGGGCCTAAATCGAAATAGTGTAAAAAGGCGTCTTTCTCACTGCCAATATCTACAAAGGCAGCATTCAGAGATGGAGAAATTTTCTTGATTCTGCCTAAGTAAAAATCACCAACATGTGCGCTGTTGGAAGATCCTTCGCGATGAAGTTCGGTTAATTTCTTATCGCATAATAAGGCAATATCCACCCCACCCCCATGTTTCGAAACGATGAGTTCGTTCGTCATGCGAGGAAGTCAGAATAATTACTTCTTCTTGTGACGATTCTTACGCAACCTTTTTTTTCTCTTGTGAGTGGCGATCTTATGACGCTTTCTTTTTTTACCGCTTGGCATATTTTACTTTAATTATGGGTTACCGAAGCCGGAGCGTTGCATCTTTATGGCCAGATCAAGGTACAGTTTGGCATTCAGAGAATCTCCTTTCATGCCGTACAGCCCGCTCATTTCATAGAGAAACTCCGGATTTTGGGGTTGCAAAGATATAATTTTTTGGCAACGTGTGATGGCCTTATCCAGTTCACCTGCTTTTTTCAGCAACGACAGGTAAAGATATTGCGTCTCGAGGTTGCTGCTGTCCATCTTTTCATTTTCTTTAAGGATGGCCACGCCTTTCATGGGTTCACCGCCAAATTCAGTGTAATAAGCCACCAAGGCATTGCGGGAGGGTAGGTGATTTGGGTCGATATTCAGTGCAGAGTCCAGGCAAATTTTACTTTGCATCCATTCGGTTGCAGCTGCCTGTTCCTGGTGTTTCACCCCCGACAGCGATGCCGCCTTGATAAAATCTACTGCCGCTTCATAATAGTCGTTTAGCGAACCGGTACGGCGTGCTTTCCAGTATATGAAGAATCCGCTGAGGCCAAGGAGTTCATTTTCTCTGGCCCAACTGCTCCCCAAACTTAACGAATCAAGCGCGGTGGTTTTGTTGCGCATGGCCAGCAGTGCAGCCTGTTGGGCGAACGCGCCACGGAAACTACCCAGAACGTAACGGAAATACTCATCCGGCCGATAGGGATTTACCGCAGGGGCCGCTGCGTGTTTATCAGGGGCGTGAATCTCGGCTTTCCCAAACCTGCTGTTGTAGCCGGGCAGAAACAAACCCAGGAACAACAAGATGAAAATGCCGGCGCTGATCAGGATTATTCGGATGCTCACAGGAATGCAAAGGTACTAAAGAACAAAACGAAACGGGGGAGGTATGTAAGGCGTTTAGTCCTCGTCGTCGGAAGGTGTATTCTTCACCCGATCCATAAACTCCTTGGAAGGTTTGAACTTGGGTACAAAATGCTCATTGATGGTAATGGTGGTATTGTTGTGCAGGTTGCGGGCTTTTTTCTCGGCGCGTTTCTGAACCATAAAAGTGCCAAATCCACGGATGTAAATATTTTCTCCCCCAGCCATAGAATTTTTAACCACCCTAAAAAAAGTTTCCATGGTTTCCTGGACCACAATCTTGTCCAAACCTGTCTTAATGGCGATTTCATTTACTAAATCTGACTTTGTCATAAAAATGCGAATTCGCTCAAATTTCTATATAAATTTTCCTTTTGTACAAGTTTTTTTGCAGTGTTGAATGATTTTGCGAAATGCCTCATCAATTGGTATGAGGCGAATGCCCGGAATTTGCCATGGAGGAATACAAAAGATCCATATTTAATATGGCTCAGTGAGGTTTTGTTGCAACAAACCCGTGTTGAACAAGGCTTGCCGTATTACGAGAAATTTGTCTTGGCCTATCCGACCGTACAAAAACTTGCAGCTGCCCGCGAAGAGGAAGTGCTCAAACTTTGGGAAGGTTTGGGTTATTACAGCAGGGCAAGGAATATGTTGCATGCAGCTAAATACATAGTTCATTCGTGTAAAGGTACTTTTCCTGCATCGAGCCATGAACTGCATCAGTTAAAAGGTATAGGTCCATACACAGCTGCAGCCATTGCGAGTTTTGCATTCAATGAAGTTATTCCGGTGTTGGATGGGAACGTTATTCGGGTGAGTTCCAGGCTCTTGGCCTGTACCGATGATGTGGCCAAAAGTCATACCCGGGATCGGCTTAATTTGTTCCTGAAACAACACATACCTGCCGAGGCTCCTGCTTTATTCAATCAAGCCATGATGGAGCT
The DNA here is from genome assembly GCA_041170785.1 of Bacteroidota bacterium. GTDB lineage: Bacteria > Bacteroidota > Bacteroidia > NS11-12g > UBA955 > REEB481. Next base: position 2,979 of record JBEDND010000159.1, read on the forward strand.
TGGTGCTTTGCTGTGTAAACCAACGAAGCCTGATTGTACATGGTGTCCGGTGTCAACATTTTGTTTGGGGCGTGAACGCGGAATCGCTGCCAAACTCCCTGTAAAAGCACCAAAACCTCAGCCGGTATCTCGATATTTTCACTATTTCCATTTGGTTTCACCCAAGGGTACCTGGTTAAGGCGACGGGCAGCTGGTGATATCTGGCAAGGTCTTTATGAATTTCCCATGACGGAAACAAATGAACAATCTTTTGAATTATGGGAATGGCCGGAACACCTGGTACGCCTAGATCCGGAAACCTTAGTGGTGCTTGCCTTTGAAACAAAACACAGGCTTACACATCAACTCATTCATGCCCGCTTTTGGAAAATTTACGTTCAACCTAAGCAGATTTTCCCTGAGGCTGGTATATTTGAATGTGCACATGAACAGGTAGCGCAACATGCGCTGCACCGTTTAATGGTGCGTTATCTTGAACATCAACATACTGAAACTGAATCATGATTAACAAAGTAATCTTACTCGGAAGACTGGGCCGTGACCCGGAAATCCGCGAACTTCCCAATGGTAAACTTGTAGCCAACGTATCATTAGCAACCAGCGAGGTTTATACCGATAAAATAAGTGGAGAACGAAAAGAAAATACAGAGTGGCATTACCTGGAATTGTGGGACCGCAATGCTGAAGTAGCAAGGCAATATCTGCGCAAAGGGGCTGTGCTTTATGTAGAAGGCAGGATTAAAACCGACAAATACAAAGACCTGCAAACGGGTGAAGAAAAACAAAGAACCAAAATTAGGGTCTTGTCTATGCAAATGCTGGGTGGTGGTCAGGCTGGCCAAGGCCAGGAAGTAGGCGGCGGAGATGTCTTCCCAAGCCATGAATTTTCAAAGCCGGAACCTGGTCAGGATGCACCCGGGAATGATCAGGGTGCAGATGAATTGCCCTTCTAAGGCGGCATTTTTTCTCATTTAATTGATCATGGGCAGTATGCTTGCCTGTGGGCGAACAAGTGATTACAAGATGCTGAAAAGAGTTTTTCCTCTGGGAGCGCTTTTGTTTTTGGTTGCCTGTGGCGAACAAATTGCGGAAACACCCAAACCACTTGGATTTCCCCGTTTACATCTTCCCGAGCACCAATACCGCAGTTGGGATAGTGGCTGTGCCTATCGTTTGCAGCTTCCCAATTATGCATCTATGGAACGCGATGAGTTATATACGCCTAACCCATGTTGGTATAACCTGAATTTTAAGCCCTTTAATGCCACCTTACACATTACCTATCATCAGGTGGCAAATCTGGTACAATTGGATTCATTGCATGCCGATAGCAGAAAATTTGCCTTCAAACACACCATCAAAGCAGAAGACATTCTTGAGATTCCACTGGCCAATGACGACCGCAGTGCGGTGGGATTCATGTACCACATAACCGGGAATACGGCAACAAATTACAGCTTTTACCTCACCGACAGCAGCCGTCATTTCTTTCGTGGTGCGCTGTATTTTAACAGTAAAACCAATCCGGACAGCGTGGCACCTGTTTTGCAATTCCTTAGGGAAGACCTGAATCATATGATTCGGCGTTTCCGCTGGAAGAACTAACAAATCATGAAATTCTACTCACTGAAAAAAATCTTCATTTTCGCTGCCTTTGCAGGCATTGGAATGACTTCCGAATCACTGTCGGCACAGCACGATGGCGATACAAAAAATAAA
>JBEDND010000160.1:0-7046 GCA_041170785.1 Bacteroidota bacterium
GTACAATAAGCGTATCGGGTTGTCAGCGATGCGTGCAAAAGACCCTGTTTCCATCAATGCGGAGAGGATGGATTGAAACTGATGGATGCTGGACACCCTTACGGCAATGTCTAAATCTTCCGTAGTACGCGGGCTGTCAAGCCCTATGAAGTGGGATAGGTTGATGTCTCTTGCCGTGGCTCCGACAATAAAGAAATCCAGTTCCAGGGATTGCATGACGCCGGCTATTGTTTCCAACAGGGCTTCGGGCAGCAAAAGCTTGCGATCAGTCATTATGCCGGAACGTTATGGTCTTTCGAATTCGTGTTGCTGTTTCTCGCAAGCGTTGGTCGAGTTCAAAATGCAACTCGGTCCATGCAAGAATGGGATGAATATGGAGTTGGTCGGCAGGGTCTTGTTCAAGCGGCCAGAAGGGTTCATAGAGATGAACATCACCGGCCTCATCGGGCAACAGTTTCCACTCGGCCATGACCAGCGTTTTATTTCGGGTGAATACCGTAAATTCTTTAGGCCTAAGGTAGCCGGTGATCAGCGTAGCGGCATTTTCGCCTCCCCACCAGGTTTGTTCCGGAACCTTCAGTTTTTCCCAGTCAGCCTTCATCTCAGGTTTTAAGAACCGGAATGTCCCCAATTTCAACGCAGGTTTTAGGGTCTGAAGGTAATGCAGGCCCCACCGTTCCATGAGTTGTTCCCAAACACCAACATCACCACTGTTGCTGCCGCGGCGTAGCTGTGCGAGGAGCGCTTCGCGAAGGTCGGGAAGGTTACCCAATGCTATTCCGGCCGCGGTGGCTTGTTCGCGGAGGGGGAAATCCGGAAGTTGCGGATTGGCAAGTACCGCGAAGACATATTTAAGTCCTGTCTTGTTCCATAGCTTTCCCTCGCCGGTTTTACGCACCTCTGCGGTCTTTCGGTCATTGATATAGATGAAAAGGTTGTCGAGGTCTATAAAGCAATTCCCTGCGGCCTCCAGGTAGTTGATATGGTTCTTTTTGAGCGCCTCTTTTACCGGCCCTGGGATGTATTGTGCCAATAAGATCTTTTTTCGTTGGTGGTCGGGCACGGTTTTACCGAACAAGGTAATGATCAGCGGCACGTCTGGCATACGCACCTCGTTCTTTAGTGCGGCGAGCAGAGTTTCCTTGTGTTGACGAAGTTCCAGTCGGAGGAGCAAATCAAATGGCCTAATAGCTTCACGCGCTTTCTCTTGCACGTCCAAAGCTCCGCCGGTTGCTTCTCTGAAGGCTGTTCTGGCCGTGTCTATGATGGCTTGCTCCTTCATGCTTGTTCAATAAATATATCATGTTCATGAATCATGAACAAAGCAAAATAAATGAACAAAATTGATAAAAGCAAGCCTGTCATTTGTTGTACTGTGTTCATATCCGCGCTCATCCACAGCGAAAGGACCAGCTTGCCTGATGCGCTTGATGGGAACAAAAGGAACCGGTCCCTGCGAACATCTGAAAAAGTGCAAAGCAATTAGGACGACTGGAGCGCAGACTAGGGGAGGCGAACGAAGGGACATCCACCAGGCGGTCCCTGAGGCACTCGAAGGGACTCGTTTGAAGTGAGATTATTTTTCTGTGATGTAGTTTTTTCCCGGGACTTTCAGCGCCCGGAACTTTTAGCACCTTCACAGACCTGTTTAAAAGTTCTTCGGCCCATCGAATTATGAGGTGTATTAAATTAAGAAAGCCACAGCCATAGGACTGGCCAGGTAATATGTATTTGAATATGGGCGGACGTCGCATCGAAGAAATTTCGTAGAAAACAAGGGATAGCAGACTAACGATGTTACATCCATTGTGGTTCACCACGCTTGCTTTCGGCCGGCTATCATGGTTGTTATGGGCGCTTCTGAGCATACGGATTCCTACATAGCTCAAGGCTTTACGAAGCATCGCCGGACTTTAAGCAAGCCGTGGTCTGCGCCCGTAGTTTTCAAGATAATTTATTCGCAGCGACTAGCTTTTTGGTTCTTTTTGGCAATGAAAAAAGAACAAAAAAATATAGCTGTAATCTAAGGGCGAGTAACCTTACCAACCTGTTCATGTAGTTCGATAGGGGCAGGCAGGATGTCCTTCCATTCGACTAGGCGTATGGCAAGCTGCTCTGGATGACAAGAGTTATTGCCCGGGCTTCCACACGGTCGCAGGATGTCCTTCGACAAGCTTTCCGGGTCTCGTTCCACTCGCCCGGAACTTTCAGCACCCTGGTTCGAAAGGCTCACCATGACAGAGGTGTCAGGCTTTCCCTAGGACGCCCGGGAACAAAAATTGAAAGTAACTTACACCGTGCCGGAAAGTGCCTTGTTGGCGGCGCGTTTGCGGTCGTTTTCGTCGAGCAGGATCTTGCGCAGACGGATGTTCTGTGGCGTTACTTCTACGTATTCGTCCTCTTCGATGTATTCCATCGCTTCTTCCAAAGAAAACTGAATGGGCGGTGCCAGAACGGTGTTGTCGTCCTTGCCGGCGGCGCGGAAGTTGGTGAGCTGTTTGGCCGTTACCACGTTCACCACCAGGTCGCCGGGCTTGATCTGCTCGCCGATGATCTGTCCGGTGTACACTTCTTCTCCGGGGTGGATGAAGAACTGTCCGCGGTCTTTCAGTTTATCCATGCTGTAGGCCGTGGAAGTGCCTTTTTCCTTGCTGATGAGCACGCCGTTGATGCGGCCCGGCATAGAGCCTTTCCAGGGTGCGTATTCCTTGAAACGGTGCGCCATGATGGCTTCTCCCTGCGTGGCGGTCAGCATCTGGTTGCGCAGCCCGATGAGGCCGCGGGAAGGGATGTCGAATTCCAATCGCACGAAATCACCTTTGGGAAGCATGCTGAGCATTTCACCTTTGCGCTGGCTTACGGCTTCAATCACCTTGCCGCTGTGGTGTTCGGGCACGTCCACGGTGAGGGTTTCTACCGGTTCATGCATTTCTCCGTTGATTTCTTTCACCAAAACGCGGGGCTGTCCGAGCTGCAGCTCATAACCCTCACGGCGCATGGTTTCAACCAAAATGCCAAGGTGCAGGATGCCCCGTCCGAATACCATGAAGGAGTCGGCGCTGTCGGTAGGCTTCAGGCGCATGGCCAGGTTCTTCTCGGTTTCTTTTTCCAAACGGTCACGCAGGTGACGGCTGGTCACAAATTTGCCTTCTTTTCCGAAGAACGGAGAGTTGTTGATGGTGAACACCATGCTCATGGTGGGCTCATCAATGTTGATGGGCGGCATGGCCTGTGGATTTTCCGGATCGGAAACGGTATCGCCGATTTCAAACTGCTCCAGACCGGTCAGCGCGCAGATGTCGCCGGCATTCACTTCAGTCACCTTGCGGCGGCCCAGGCCTTCGAATACAAACAGTTCGCGGATGCGGTGTTTCTGGATGCTGCCGTCGCGCTTGATGAGGCTCACGGGCATATTCTCTTTCAGCGTACCCTGATGCACCCTGCCGATGGCAATACGACCGGTATAGCTGCTGTAATCCAGACTGGTGATTTGCAACTGCGGCGCGCCTTCGCGAATCACCGGAGCAGGAATTTCTTTCAGGATGGTATCGAGCAGGTAGCTCACATCTTCCGTGGGCTTCTTCCAGTCGGGGCCATACCAGCCCTGCTTGCCGCTTCCGTAGATGGTCGGGAAATCCAGCTGCTCTTCGGTGGCGCCGAGGTTGAAGAAGAGGTCGAATACATCGTCGTGGGTTTTGTCGGGATCGCAGTTGGGTTTGTCCACCTTGTTGATCACCAAAACCGGTTTCTTGCCCAACTGCAGTGCTTTTTGCAGTACGAATCGGGTTTGCGGCATGGGGCCTTCGAAGGCGTCCACCAGCAGTAAAACGCCGTCGGCCATGTTGAGTACACGCTCCACTTCACCACCGAAATCGGCGTGACCGGGCGTGTCAATGATGTTGATTTTATGGCCTTTCCATTCAATGCTTACGTTCTTGGCCAGGATGGTGATGCCGCGTTCGCGTTCCAGGTCGTTGTTGTCGAGGATGAGTTCACCGGCTTCCTGGTTTTCACGGAAAATGCGTGAATGCAGCAGCATCTTGTCCACCAGGGTGGTTTTTCCGTGGTCAACGTGGGCAATGATGGCAATGTTACGAAGGTTCATTCGGGGTAGTAAAAAAGTCCGCGAAATTACGCTAATTCAGCGGCATTTCACTATGAAGCCAGTATTGTTTTTTCATGAAGGAAGAAGGAGCATCGCTTTGCCTATCTTTGCCTACAGCTCTTGAAATTCGACGATTTTCCATTTACCGATGAACTGCTCGATGGCCTTTATGCCATGGGCTTTGAACAGGCAACACCCATCCAGGAACAAGCCATTCCCATTATTCTTGAAGGCCGCGATATTATTGGTTGCGCCCAAACAGGCACAGGCAAAACAGCGGCCTTTCTGTTGCCGGTGCTGGACGACCTGGTTCTGGAACCTGCCGACCACATCACTACGCTTATCCTGGTGCCCACGCGTGAACTGGCATTGCAGATAGACCAGGCCCTCCAAGGCTTTTCCTACTATACGCCTGTCAGTGCACTACCCATTTATGGCGGTACCGACGGACTTGCTTTTGAACGCGAAAAGAAGGCGCTGAGCCAGGGTGCAAATATTATCATTGCCACGCCGGGCCGCTTGCTCGCCCACATGAACATGGGCTATGTGAACTTCAAAAACCTGAGGCACCTCATCCTCGATGAAGCCGACCGCATGTTGCACATGGGATTCATCTTCGACATTCAGAAGATCGTATCCTTTCTGCCCAAGCAGCGACAAACCCTGATGTTTTCAGCCACCATGTCGCCGAAAATCCGCGACCTGGCCAAAAAACTCCTGCACAATCCGGCAGAAATCAGCCTGGCGGTGTCCAAACCTGCCGAGCGCGTGAAGCAAAGCGTTTATCTGGTGGAAGACAGCAGCAAGAACGCATTGGTGCGCAACATCGTTCAGAAGCGGGAAGGGGTGAGCACCATCATCTTCGCCGGGACCAAACAAAAAGTGAAAGATCTGGAACGGGAACTTCGCCACTCCGGGTTGTCGGTGGCCTGCATCCATTCTGACCTGGAACAGGCGCAGCGCGAAGAAGTGTTGCGCGGATTCCGCAGCAAGCGGGTGCCGGTTTTGGTCGCTACAGACATCCTCAGCCGTGGTATTGACATCGACGATATTGGCCTGGTGATCAATTACGATGTGCCGCGCGATGGCGAAGATTATGTGCACCGCATCGGACGTACGGCCCGTGCTGAATCCGAAGGCGAGGCCATCACCCTGGTGAATGGTCCGGACCGCAGGAAGCTGAAGCGCATCGAAGAACTCATTGAATCGCCCATCAACGAAGTTCCATTGCCCGAAGGCATTCAGCCGGGTATTACCGAAAAGAAAACGGGACAAGACCGAAACCGCAAACCGAGAAGGCATTCCGGCAGGTCCGGCAAAGGCAAAAGCCAACAAGGCAAGCCCCGGGGCTAAGTGCCTTCAGGCCGCCTGCGCAGACCTTCGCGGGTATGTAGTTGTAAAATCCTGAGCTGTTCGCTTTTTACCAGTTGATCCTTCCGCAAAGCCCAGAGCGGATCGGTATGTGCGCGCGGTGCCTTCTCCGGAGGAAATAGGGGAAGTGGATAGTTTGTTCCGGGTTTGAAATGGTATAGCTGTGCTTCCATGTCGTTCAGCAGCCAGGGACGATGCACAAAGTTTACAGGCAGGCCGCGCAGCTCGGGAACCCAGCTTAAAATAAATGTTCCTTCCGGGTCATGGCTGAGCGCATTCTTCACCGGATTGTACACGCGCAGGGTATGAATGCCCGTGGTTCCGGCCTGCATCTGAAACTGCGGATAATGGATGCCCGGTTCGTAATCGAGGAACAATCGCGCAAGGTGATAGGCACCGGCGCGCCAGTCGTAGCCCATGTGGTGGCATAATACCGAAACCAGCATGGCGCGCATGCGGAAATTGATCCAGCCTGTGGCCTGCAAACAGCGCATGGAAGCATCCACCAGTGGAATGCCCGTGCGCCCTTCCATCCAGGCCTTTAGCGGCTCAGGGTCGCTGTTGCGCTCCAGCCTTTCGTAGCCGGCGTTGATGTGCTCGGTTTCGTAACGGCATTCATTCTCGAATTTCTGGATGAAGTGGCAACGCCATTTCAGGCGTTCCAGAAAGCTCTGCCAGGGCTGTTTTTGTCTGGTTTCCCGGATGTTTTGCTGGGTGAATTGGTACACCTGCCGGCTTGATAAATTTCCCCAGGCCAGATACGGCGAGAGGCGACTGCAGGCACGGCGGCTTTCCAACGGTTTGGAGATGGCGCGCCGGTAATCACGGCCTCTTCCCCGGAAGAAATCCGTTAAGTAACGGCTGGCCATGATTTCGCCGCCGGGTTGCAAGCCTTTCACCGCGCGAAGCCAATCGTTACGTTGTTCCTGGCTCAGGAGCAGCTGCTCCGGAATGGCCAGAGGTTCCGCCACGCGGCAGCTGTTTTGTACTTGTGGTGCATGCATGGTGGCAAACCAGGCAGCGTCCCAGCCTGCGCGGTTTCTGATGCCGCGTCGGATGCCATCGCGCGGGAATTCCGTCCAGCCGATGTTCCGTTCCTGAAACCAGCACTTCATGCGGCGGTCGCGATCCCAGGTGATCTGGGTACCCGATTCGGAATAACTGAACACCGTTGCTATTTTGTACAGGGTAGCTAATGCCGCAAATACCTGCTCCGCTTCGGCATGAAACACGGCCACTTCCTGCCGGATGCCCTGCCATTGGTGGTTCATGGCTGCAAGGGACTGCAGGCAAAAACCGTGGTGTCGTGGAGCTGCATCGGGGTGGGCGAGGAGGGAAGGCTCAAAAATCCAGATGGCCAGCCAGGGTTTACCCGACGATTCAGCCGCCGCCAACGCCGCATGGTCTTGCGTGCGCAGGTCGCGCTTCAGCCAAACAATCTGGATTTCCCGCCTTTCGTCCGGCATACCGGAGTGTAACACCTGAATGACCCTGCCGGTTCATTCATGGATGCGCTCTAAGGGAAATCGGCCAGTAAGGATTTTTGGTTCTTTTTCTTAATAGATTGCTT
>JBEDND010000161.1:0-3288 GCA_041170785.1 Bacteroidota bacterium
CACAGGTACGGCCCATAAAGATTGTCAGCAATGACCCACGTCGCCCTGAACTGATGATGTATCTTAAAGCCACCCTGATTCCCTGATGGCTACTTACTTTGCAACTTCATGAATCTGCTGCGCACATTTAGGATCTTCGGGCTTTTGGAAGGATCCTCTTTCCTTTTTCTGCTGTTGATAGCCATGCCACTGAAGTATTGGGCCGGAATGCCCGAATATGTGATGGTTGGCGGTTGGATCCACGGCATTCTGGTGATCATCTACAATTTGCTGGCAACCATTGCCTGGCAAAAACATCAATGGCCCATCCTGATGTGGTTTCAGGCCGGTGTTGCTTCACTGATACCATTAGGCACTTTTTGGTTTGACCGGAAATTGCGCAACTGACAAAAAAGCAAGCCTGGAATGACAATGATGGCGTTCAGGCTTAGGCATACAATTTGAAAAGAAAAGAATATGATACATCCTATGCTTAAAAAAACCTTGTTCAGCGTGGTGATTCCGGCCCTTTCCGGCATGGCAGGCGCCTGGATGTTCAGCAAGAATCACCAAGATGCAGGAAGCATCTTTAAGTTTGGCAACGCCAACAACAGCAACTTCAGTCAGGTAAACCTGAAAGACATGCCCGCCGGTTTTGTAAAAGCCTCGAAGGTGAGCACACCGGCGGTGGTATTCATCAAAACCGTCAGCACCGTGCAATACCGCAGTTCCTTCTGGTTCTGGGATTTCGACCCTTTTGGCAGCCGCGGGCAAGTATCTTCCTCAGGCAGTGGCGTCATTGTAAGTGCCGACGGATACATCGTAACCAACCACCATGTAATTGCCAATGCCGAACAAATTACCGTGGCATTGAGCAACAATAAAAAAGAATACAAAGCCACGGTGGTGGGGAAAGACCCCAGCACAGACCTTGCTTTGCTGAAGATTGAAGCCAGCAACCTGCCTGCCATCACCCTGGGCAACAGCGAAACCCTGGAGATTGGCGATTGGGTGCTTGCCGTGGGCAACCCCTTCAACCTGAACAGCACCGTCACTGCCGGCATTGTCAGCGCCAAAGGCCGAAACATCAACATCGTAAACAATCAGTTTCCCATAGAAAGTTTCATTCAGACAGACGCGGCCATCAACCCCGGAAATTCCGGCGGTGCGCTGGTAAACCTGAACGGTGAACTGGTCGGCATCAATACCGCCATTGCCAGCCAAACCGGATCGTATGCAGGCTATGGATTTGCCATTCCGGTGAACATGGTGGCCAAAATCATCAAAGACTTCGTAGAATTTGGCGAAGTGCAACGCGGCTTCCCGGGATTAACTACAGAAGACATCAGCAACAGCATCCTGCAGAAACTCGGACTGAACGAAGCCGAAGGTGCCTATGTAAGCAACACGGTTGCCGACGGACCGGCCGACAAAGCAGGCATGAAGGCCGGTGACATCATCACCAAAATTGACGGGCAGAAGGTGGGCAATAAAGCCTTCTATGAAGAGCACCTGGCCTATTACAGACCGGGCGCCACCGTTAAATTCACCGTGTTGCGCGCAGGAAAAGAACAGGAATTCAGCCTGACCCTGATCAATGCCGATGGCAATACCAGGTTGCTGCGCAGAAATGTGATCAACTCCAAGGTACTTGGGGCCGATTTTCAACCGGCCAACCAACAGGAAATGCAGCGTTTCCGCATCAGTTCGGGAATCAAGGTAAGCAACATTGCAGGCAACGGAAGCATGGCAAGCATGGGCATTCAGGAAGGAAGCATCATCACCAAACTCAATGGCCGCAGCTATGCCAAAGCAGAAGATTTGGTCGCCGACCTGGAGCAGGCCAGAGGAAGGATTACCATTGAAGGCATCAGTCCCAGTGGAAGTACCTTCAGTTATAGTTTATTTGGATATTGATATGCTTCCATTCACCATAGAAAAATTACGCCATACCGATACGGGAAACTTCTTCGTGATGGCCGGGCCTTGCGCCATAGAAGGCGAAGACATTGCTTTTGAAATTGCAGCGCAGCTGGTGAACATCTGCGACCGCCTGGAACTGCCGCTGATTTTCAAGGGAAGCTACCGCAAAGCCAACCGAAGCCGCCTGGATTCCTTTACCGGCATTGGCGACGAAGCAGCGCTGAGCATCCTCAAAAAAATCGGCACACATTTCAACATTCCAACGGTTACAGACATCCATGAAAGCAGCGAGGCAGCCATGGCTGCCGCTTATGTGGATGTGCTTCAAATACCGGCCTTCCTGTTTCGGCAAACAGATTTACTCGTGGCTGCCGCGAAAACCGGCAAGGTGGTGAACATCAAAAAAGGACAATTTGCCTCTGCCGGCGCCATGAAACACGCCATGCAGAAATGCCTGGATTCCGGAAACAACCGCATCATGCTCACCGAACGCGGCAACATGTTTGGCTATGGAGATCTGGTGGTAGATTTCCGCAACATCCCACAAATGCAATCTTTGGGAGCTCCCGTGGTGATGGATATTACACACAGCCTGCAACAGCCCAACCAAGAAAGCGGCGTTACCGGAGGCAAACCTGAACTGATCGGCACCATTGCCAAGGCAGCCATTGCCACCGGCGCCGATGGCCTGTTCATTGAAACCCATCCACGCCCGGCAGAAGCATTAAGCGATGGCGCAAACATGCTGGCGCTGGACCGGTTTGAAGGTTTGATGCAACAGCTGCTGATCATTCACCAGGCCGTAAGAAAGGCAACACATTCATGAACAACCGACTCTTCGCACTTGCCACAGCTTCTTTGCTGCTCTTAGGCGCCTGCAAACAACAATGCAGCGAAACCTATACCATCAATACCGGATCCATACTTGGCAATTACGACTTCGGCTCCTGCTTCTTCTTTTCCAACTCGCTGGATTCCACAGCCGTGATTCGGAATCAGTCAGAATTTACCAGCTTCCGAAACCGCTATCTGAAAAACTGCGCCGACACAGCGTCGCTGGCCAATATTGATTTCAGCAAACACCTGCTGCTGGGCATGAATATCCAGTTTACTGCATGCAATGCCAGCTATGAACGGAACATCACCATCGATTCGGCAAAGCAGGAATATCGCTATCATGTGAAAGCCCTGCGCTGCGGGCCCTGTGGCACCAAATTCCGTGAACCAAACTGGGTACTTGGGCCACCACTGCCCAGCGGGTTTACCCTGGTCTTCTCCAAAGAAATTCGCTGATCAGCTTGAGAAGATTCAAGCCCTTTTGTTTTTGAACCGTTTGTTATCGTATAATTGCAATAACAAATATGGCACGCAACAAAAGCAATGAAT
>JBEDND010000162.1:0-8571 GCA_041170785.1 Bacteroidota bacterium
CTCAAAACGCGTGAGAAAATACTGTATCTGAGCTTTGATGATGGCCCGCATCCGGAAATCACCCCCTGGACCTTGGATGTGCTGGACCGATTTCAGGCAAAAGCAACTTTTTTTTGTGTGGGCGACAATGTGCGCAAATTCCCTGAGGTGTACGCGCAAATTACGAAGCGTGGCCATCGCTGCGGAAATCATACCATGAACCATCTGAAAGGATGGAAAACCCCAAGTGCCAAATATCTTGATAATGTTGCTGAAGCCGCCCGCTATATCAACAGCGACCTGTTTCGTCCGCCGTATGGCCGCATGACCCGTCATCAGGAACGGCTGTTGAAAGACCACTACCGCATCATCATGTGGACCCTGCTGAGTGCCGATTACCAACCTCAGTTGAACCGAAAGCGCGCCCTGGACTTCTTGCAACGCAACACCGCACCGGGCAGTATTGTAGTGTTCCACGACAGTGAAAAAGCCAGAGAAAATCTGGAGTTTCTGCTGCCGCGTTATCTGGCGTTTGCCCATGGGGCAGGCTATACCTTTGCGTCCTTGTGATTTACCTGCTCACGGCCATCCCATTCACCTACCTGATGGTTCAGGTGCTGCAACTGTTGGTATTGTATCGCTACCGCAGCAGTGTACAACCCGACCCGGAAACCTGGCCGGAGCTGACCATCATGGTTGCCGCCCGAAACGAGGAGGCACACATCATTGCCTGCCTGGAAGCGCTGCACGCACTGGATTATCCCAAAGATCTGCTGCATGTGCTGATTGGCAACGACCAGAGCACAGACCGAACCTCGGAGCTAGTGGCTGCTTTCATCGCAGACAAGCCACAGTTCAAGCTCATCCACATTCAGGACACTGATCTTCCACTCAAAGCCAAGGCACGGGTAATGGCTCAGTTGGATCCACACGCCAAAGGCACGTTCTACCTGATTACAGATGCCGATGTTCAGGTGCCGCCAAGCTGGGCTAAAGGACTTCTGCGTCGCTTTACACCCGAAACAGGTGTGGTAAGCGGAACCACCATGGTACGCGGCGAAGGATTGCAGGCAAAAAACCAGGAAATTGACTGGGCTTACTTCATGGGGCTGCTGAACATCATTTCCTACAGCGGTGTTCCGGCGACAGCCGTAGGCAACAACATGGCGGTTCGCGCACAGGCTTATTGGGAAACCGGAGGCTATGCCGCCATCCGTTTCAGCATCACCGAAGACTACAAGCTGTACCAGGAAATATGCAGGCGTGGCTGGAAGTGGGACAACGTGATGGCTCCGGATGTGCTGGCTTACACGGAAGCAATCCCTTCACGTGTGGCACTGCTGCACCAACGAAAACGCTGGCTGAGTGGCGGCACAGAGCTGCCCTGGTATTGGTGGATTTTGTTTGGTGTTTTCGGATTATTTTATATGTGTGTGCCCGTGCTATTCTTCATAGAACCAGCCACGGCACTCATCTTCTGGATGCTGAAATGGATCTTGCAAGGGGTGCAAATTCAACGCATTTATGCGCTTTTGGGCTTGAATGCTCCTACCCTGCTTCAGCTGTTGCGCTACGAATGGTACCTCAGCCTGCTCACGCCTGCCACTGCCTTGTTCTTTCTGCTTCCTTTACCCACCAACTGGAAAGGTCGGCTGTACCGGGGAGCCAAAGGCTGAAAGCTCAGTCATTTTTTTGCTTTAGAAACAAGGCTTCCCTGTATTTCATGAACACTTCCCTGGCCTGCCAGGTACATAATTCCCAGCCCCTGCTGCCACTGGCAAACCCACGCTGAAAAACCCAGGTGCGCACAAACCGAAACAGCGGCCCAAAAAGCATTTTTACGGTTAACATAAATCTGTTCCGCTCTTTCAGGTTCCGGGCACTGATGGAAGCGAATTTCCTCGACTGTCTGATCAATGCTTCCTTGTCAGGATAGGTATCGTGCAGGATGTCGCCGGGCAAATGGCCGGTCTGTGTTTCAGCAGGAACTACATACTTATCATGGGGATTTTTACCTGTCCAACTTCCCACACCATTCCTCCACAGGCGCAACTTTCGGTCGGGGTACCAGCCACAGGTTTTGATGGCCTTGCCCCGATAAAAGTTCAAACGGTTCATGGTATAGGCAACGCATGGGCTTCCTTCGGCCTTCAGCTCAAGAATGGAAGCCCGTAGCTGGTGATCCAAAGCTTCATCGGCATCCAATGACAAAACCCAGGCGCAGTTAGCCATTGCACGGGCCCTGTTTTTTTGTTCAATGTGCCCGTCGAACGGATGTATTTCCACCCGCGCGCCCAGTTCGGCAGCGATGGTTCGGGTTTGATCTTCAGACCCCGAGTCGAGCACGATCACTTCATCGGCCACGGCAGTCACAGATTCCAGGCAACGCCGGATATTGGCTTCCTCATTGTAGGTGATGACCACTACGCTCAGGGTTTCGCTCATGGATTCAATATTGTCCGGTGTGCAACAGCACCAGTGTACAGGCTTCCATCGTTTCCATGCCGGCTGCTGCTGCGGCCTCCATCAGTTCCGGGTGTTCGGTACCCGGATTGAAAATGATGCGTTGGGCACCACTGTTCAGAATGGTTTCAAACCAGGGAAGCTGGTGCTTGGGGTTCAGGTACAGGGTAATGGTATGTATGGGCACTTCGGGGAAGGATCTGGAAATTTCCCTTCCACCAATTTCGCCTTTTCTGATCCCAACAGGATATATTTCGTGACCATGTTCCAACAACAACATGGCCGCCTTCCAGGCATAACGCTCCGGATTATTTGTTGCGCCCAGCACCAGCGTGGGTTTGCTCATGGCTTAGCGGATTACTGTTTGTTCCCGGGAAGGACCAACGGAAATGATGCGCAGGTTCAGTTGAAAATACTGCTCCAGAAACTGCACATAGTTTTGGAGTGCTGCAGGCAGCGCATCCACGGAGCGTGCGCCGGTGATGTCTTCGTCCCAGCCTTCAAATTCCTGATAAACAGGAACAAGATCTTTCTGGTTGATGCCAAAAGGAATGCGGTCGCTAGTTCCCTGTGCATCGCGGTAGCCAATGCCGGCCTGAATCACAGACATGGAACTGAGCACATCACTTTTCATCATGATCAGTTCTGAAACGCCACTTAACATGATGGCATATTTCAGGGCAACAAGATCAATCCAGCCACAGCGCCGCGGACGGCCCGTGGTTGCCCCAAACTCCTTACCTTGTCGGCGCAGCCATTCACCGGTTTCGTCGTGCAGCTCCGTGGGAAACGGACCTTCACCCACACGTGTGCAATAAGCTTTAAAAATTCCGCTCACCTTGCCAATATAGCGAGGTGCAATACCAAGTCCGATGCAGGCACCACCGCTGATGGTATTGCTGCTGGTGACGTAAGGATAGGTTCCAAAATCCACATCAAGCATACTGCCCTGCGCACCTTCGGCAAGGATTTTTCGGCCTGCAAGAATGTGTTCATGCAACCAATATTCGCTGTCCACCTGGGTAAATCGGCGCAAACCATCTATTGCGGCGAAAAATTCCATATTCATGGCGTCCAGGTCAAAATAGTCAAGACCCAGGGCCAATATGTTTTTTATATGGAAACTGGTTACGGCATGGTACCGCTGTTCAAAATCAGCCGCATTGATGTCGCCCATACGCAAACCGGTGCGACCTGTTTTATCCTTGTAAGCCGGGCCGATACCGCGCAGCGTACTTCCTATTCTGGTAGCTCCCTGTGCATTTTCCAATGCCTGATCGAGCAAACGGTGTGTAGGCAGGATGATGTGTGCTTTTCTGCTGATGCGCAGGCTGGCTGCCACATCAACACCTGCTTGTTCCACGCGTGCGATCTCCGCCAATAACTTCACAGGGTCAATCACTACACCATTTCCAATCAAGTTTTCAATGCCGGGATGGAAAATACCGCTTGGTATGGTATTCAGCACATGTTTTTGGCCGTTAAACTCCAAACTGTGCCCGGCGTTGGGGCCACCCTGAAAACGACAAACGATGTCGTATTGAGGCGTTAAGAAATCTGCTATTTTGCCTTTGCCTTCATCGCCCCATTGAAGGCCTAAGAGTACGTCAACCATGCTTTAGCTTTTGCTTTGTTCTTGAACCACCTGAATGCCACAGTGCATGCAATTCCCTTGCTCATCAGCCCTGGGCAAAGCATAGAGATGCAGCGAGTGGTGGTCTACATCAAACTTAAGTAAATCCCCCATGGTTGTGGTAATTTGTTGGATGCGCGGATCACAGAATTCCAGCACCTTATTACACTGTTGACAGATGAGGTGGTCATGTTGCCTGTACCCGTAGGCCTGTTCGTAGAAGCTGGTATTTTGGCCAAATTGATGCCGCTTTACCAAACCTGAAGCTACCAGTAAATCGAGCGTATTGTACACTGTGGCTCTGCTCACCTGGTATTTCCGGTTCTTCATTTGAAGAAACAGGGTATCCACGTCGAAGTGTGTTCGGTGGGAATAGATTTCGTCCAGGATGGCGTAGCGCTCAGGCGTTTTGCGCTGCCCCGTCTGCTCCAGGTAGGCCGTGAACCTTTTGTTCACCTCCTCTTTCACCTGGTTCATGCGTTGACGGCTGGCTTTATCCATATATCTTGATTCCGCTTACCTGAGTGGCCGGGCGGTTTTGCTTTTGTTAAACTCAGAGGCTCCAGTAATCCAATTTATGGAAACGTGCCCGGTATAATCCTTTGAGGTCCAGCAGGAATCCGCCCGGATTCAATCGCTCCAGGAACCAAGATTCTTCCAGGTTGCGGTATGCTGCATGTGGAACTGCGAGAATGATGCCGTCGTAGCCACTTCCGATTTCCGCCTTCAAACCAAACTGGTATTCGTGTTGCAATTCATCGCTGTCGGCGTGTGGATCTACTACTTCCACATTCACCTCATAACTTTCCAGTTCACGAACAATATCTACGATTTTACTGTTTCGGATGTCGCTAACGTCTTCCTTGAAGGTAGCACCCAGAATCAACAAGCGGCTGTTCTTTACGTTGCGTTCTGCCTTAATCAACTTTTGAACGGCCACTTTTGCGATATGCGCAGCCATTGCGTCGTTGGTGAAGCGACCTGCGGCAATCACGCGGGGATGAAAGCCCAGTGCTTCAGCTTTATGCAACAGGTAATACGGGTCCACACCAATGCAATGCCCGCCCACAAGGCCGGGGAAGTATTTGTGGAAGTTCCACTTGGTTCCGGCAGCTTCAATAACGTCGTAGGTGTTCACACCCATTTTATCAAAGATGAGCGACAGTTCGTTCATCAAACTGATGTTCACGTCACGCTGGGTATTTTCCACAATTTTTGCGGCTTCCGCAACCTTGATGGTAGGCGCCCGGTGAATACCTGCTTCAATAATGGCACCATACAGCTTGGCCAGGTTGTCCAAACTCTCCGCGTCGCAGCCGCTGACAATTTTCAGAATTTTGGGCAGCGGACGCTCTTTATCACCCGGGTTGATGCGCTCGGGAGAATAGCCTACTTTAAAATCCTGAACAGCTTTCAGGCCGGAATATTGTTCAATCACAGGAACACAATCTTCTTCTGTGCATCCGGGATAGGTTGTGCTTTCATAAACCACGTAATCACCTTTGCTGATGACCTTTCCAACGGTTTCACTCGACTTGATCAACGGAATAAGATCTGGCTCATTGGCATCATTGATGGGTGTAGGCACAGCAACGATGTACACGCCACAATCCCTGATTTCATCAAGTTGATGGGTGAAGGTAATATTTCTGCCTTCAAATTCGGAGGAGGGGAGTTCGCGGCTGGGATCCTCGCCGCGGCGCATCATTTCTACGCGCTTTTCATTGATGTCGAAACCAACGACCTTGAATTTCTTGGCAAATTCAAGTGCCAAAGGAAGACCTACGTAACCTAAACCAATGACGCAAATACTCTTTTGTCCAGAGGCTACTTGTTTAAACATTTCCATAGAGGCAGTATCTGATAAGGCGGCAAAATTAGTTGTTTATCTGTGAAGTAAGAACAGAGATTCACTCTTGGCTGACACTGAATGTACCTAAACACTTCCGGGGTTTACTAAAACCTGTCAAGCCGCGCAATGGCCTGTGCCTGTGGCATGTAAAATAAACCGGGGATATCTGAAAAGACATCCCCGGCCAATCAAACGCCCAACGGCGTTGAAGTTTCTTATTTCACTCCGTGCATCATGGCGAGGAGTTTCTTGTTGAGGGCAATAAGGACCAATCCCATGAAAATGGTGAATCCTGCAATACCTCCAAAGATGGTCATGGCACCGAGTTTTTCTACGAATCCTACGGTCAATCCGGCCAGGTTATTCGCAACGAAGCTACTCAGGAACCAAACGCCCATCAGCAGCGAAGCCAGTTTTACAGGAGCCAGCTTGGTCACCATAGACAAACCAATCGGGCTCAGGCACAATTCACCACATGTGTGAATCAGGTAGGTTCCAAGCATCCAGTAAATGCTGGCTTTGATGCCTGAGTCGGCCACTTCGCCTCCGCGCTGTAATACCGCTCCAACCATCAACAGGAATCCAAGGCCGAGCAAAATCATGCCGAGGCCCATTTTCACGGGCGTATTGGGTTCTTTGTTTGAACGGTTCAGGCTTGACCACAAAATGGTGAACAGCGGAGCCAGCATCACGATGAATAAAGGGTTCACACTTTGGAACCAGGAGGTAGGAATGAGGAAGTCGCTCACCTCACGGTCGATGTATTTATCAGTATAGAGCGAAAGTGCGCCACCTGCCTGTTCAAAACCCGCCCAAAAGAAGGTTACAAAGGCCACCAGAATCACAATCACCTTGGTACGGTCTTTTTCTTCTTTAGTCAAACCACTGCCGGAAGCATTCATGTTGTCCACGATGTCACCCGCTGCCAGATTTTTGTTGCCCGGGCGCTTGCCGATGTCACCAAGATATTTCTGGCCAAGGGTATTGAACATCAGCTGACCCAAAGCCATGCCGATGCCGGCAGCCAAAAACCCATATTGGAACGCGTACTGGGTCACCTTCATGCTGCCATCTGCCTGTGCCTGCTTGGTTGCGAAGAAATCTTCGGCAAGGAAACCACAGACCAATGGCGCCAAAAACGCGCCGAGGTTGATGCCCATGTAGAAAATGTTAAACGCGCGGTCTTTGCGTGGATCCTGATTGTCGTACAACTGTCCAACCACAATGGAAATATTGGGTTTAAAGAACCCATTGCCCACAATCAACATGGCAAGTCCGGCGTAGAAAGACCCCATACCTGCGTTGGTAGCGAGGGCAAATTGACCCAGCGCCATCAAAATACCTCCGATGGTGATGGAGCGGCGCTGACCAATGAAATTATCAGCCAGCCATCCGCCGATGATGGGCGTGAGGTACACCAATCCGGTATAAACCCCGTAAATAAGTCCTGCGGTATTGTCGTCGAAGCCAAGTCCGCCTTCAGCATAGGTTTTGGTCAGGTACAAAATCAAAAGGCCCCTCATCCCGTAGTAGCTGAATCGTTCCCACATTTCTGTGAAGAACAGCAGCCTGAGGCCTGCGGGATGTTCCTTTTGCCCAAAAATCCAAACCATGATGGCGGTCAGGAAGGCAATGACTATCGAATAGAGGTAGATTTGGAATTGTTGCGCAGGCACATCGAAGCTCATGCCGAGCACCTGATTGAACAGCAGTATGCTGACCAGCAGCGCTACCACAAAGGAGAGCAGAATTTTGGTATTGTTGTTTTTCATAGAATTCGGTCTAGTAAGGCGGCTAAAATAGGCAAATACATCAGGAAATATTCTTTTCACGCAGCACCTGATTGAGCCAGCGCAGCAGCAGGAACATGATGGCGGCCGCGGCAAGGGCCAGCAAACAATTCATCAGGAAGAAGTTCGATTTATCTTCAAAACCTTCCCACATGCCGCTCAGCATTCCTGAAAGTTTGTTTCCTACAGAGGTGCTGAGGAAAAATCCGCCCATCATCAATGCCGTGATGCGCGGCGGAGAGAGTTTGGAAACCAGCGACAATCCCATAGGCGACAAACACAATTCTCCTAAAGTAATGACCGCATAAGAGGCAATCAGCCACCAGCTGCTTACCTTATTGTGTTCGATATCGGTGCTGCGCACGGCGGCCACCATCACCAATGCACTCAGCGCGGTGATGACCAGGCCAATCGTGATTTTCGCCGCTGTACTTGGCTCCTTCCTGCGCCTGCGCAGAAAGCCCCAAAAGCCAACCACGATGGGCGTGAGCAACACCACCCAGAATGGATTCACGCTTTGGTATAATTCTGTAGAAATCAATTTCAAACTTTGGCCTTCGGCAGGAAGCTGCGACGCAGGAAGATTGCTGAAATAGGCCCTGCTGGCGGTCTGCGATTTGAGTTCATTGCCCAGCACCAGTCGCTCATCGGAAAGGCCCTGAACACGCAGGACGGAATCCTGTGCTTTTACCGCTTTCTGATGCTTTTTAAAGGATGCCTTATCCAAACGAACAATGGAATCGTTGCGCACCGTTTGGTTTAGTTTCAGCACTTCAAGGGTATTGCCTACTGCAGCCGAAGGAACCCGGTCTGTATGTTGCTCGGCCCAAACCGTAAGTGCATCTCCATTTTGG
>JBEDND010000163.1:0-4926 GCA_041170785.1 Bacteroidota bacterium
CCGCTTGACGAACTCACTTATGCGCGGCAACCATGGGCCACTTAATGAAACATGTCTGAATCAAAATGAAGTAGTTTCCTCCATGAATTACTTCCGCCCATCCTGTGGTTGACAACTGCCAAACACATTGATTATTCATGGACCTTTGAACATCTTTATACATTAGCAGTTCGATGAATTAATATTTTATAATGCTGCCATAAAAATTCAAGATGAATGGTGAAACAGCGTAAAACAAACTTTCTTCCGCAATCGTGTTGTCATTCCTGATATAAAACAGGATCATATCCATGAAATAAGCATTTCGCTTGAGGAATGTCATTGAAAGGGCCAAAAGTTTAACTGAAATTTGAGGCTTACTGTAAAAGTTAACCCATGACGCTATCTAACAACGATCTTATGATGAATCAAGATATTCCCGAAAATGATCTCGCACATCGAATCATTGGTTTTGCAATAGAAATTCACAAGGCACTTGGACCAGGACTTCAGAAATCTGCGTACCGTGAATGTCTGGAGTATGAGCTCACCAATCATGACCTAGCCGTAGAGAAGAATAAACCTATGCCCGTAAATTATAAAGACCTTCAGCTTGATTACGGGTATCAGCTTGATTTGCTTGTAGATCATAAAGTTGTAGTAGAAGTAATGACCTGTGATCAGATCAGCGATCAGGATGTGCAACGATTGCTTCGTTTCTTAAAGTTGGGCGATTATAAATTGGGGCTGATCATTAATTTCAACAGCAGCCTCTTAAAAAATGGAATCCGACGGGTGAATAACATGCGCAACGTTCACAGCGATGAGCGCATGGGCACGCTTTACCATTGATGACGCAAATCCTTCCAATTCGGTATACCGTCCGTGTTTATGGAATTCACATTGAAGACGGACAGGTTTTGCTTTGCGAAGAAGGATGTGAAGATTTCAGATTTACCAAGTTTCCAGGCGGCGGCCTTGAATTCGGCGAAGGCTTATCTGATGCATTGCGGCGTGAATTCAGGGAGGAATTGAATACCAGCTTCCTTCATGCAGAACTGTTTTACATCAACGATTTTTTTCAGCCCAGTGCCTTTGATGCAGAAACGCAGGTGCTGTCTGTATATTACCTGGTGCACGGTGTAGCGTCATTAAATTTGGAGCCGAAACGCGAATGGCGGAACGAAAAGCCTTATGAAATAAGGTTTTTCTATAAACCTCTTGAACAACTTACTGTTGAAGATTTAAGTTTTCCGATCGATCGGGCTGTTGCGGAAAAACTCAGCGCATTACGCTGATATTTCCTGAGGCGGTGCGCCTGAAGTTGTCGCAACCAACCCAATTCACCAGGTACACATAAATGCCCTCCGGAACCAATTTCCCGTGAACGGTACCGTCCCAGTTTTCTGAGGGGTTGTTGCTCTGCCACAACTTTTCACCCCAGCGATTGAATACTTTAAACTCGTAATAGCCACCTTCAGATACAAACCGATGCGCCGGAAATATGTCATTCAAACCATCTGCATTTGGGGTGAAGGCATTGGGCACGAACATATCTGATGGCCATTTACCCGGGTCTTTGGTAACCGTAGTGGAGGCTGCATTCTTACATCCGTTTATATCGCTTACTTCAACACGATACAATCCGCTTTCATATGTTTTTTGGACCCGATTCCGTGAACCATCATTCCAAAGGTATGTTACGTAATCACCCGGATTTAATTCAAGTACCGTACTTAAACAGACGGTAGTATCTGGTGGTAAGGCCACTACAGGTAAAGGATTGAGTACCAGATTGATTGAATCTTCTTCCATGCAACCATTGGCCGTGCGCACCTTCACATGGTATTTCCCGGGCAAAGTAGCAGTATAAGTGGCGGTGCCCACGCCTTCATTCCATTCACAATAAGGGAAGATCCTGCCTCCCATAGGTCTTAGAACCTTAAATACTTGTCCGCAAAAGGCTGTATCCGGTCCCAATTCCAATTCTGCGGGATGCACATTTACATTAAATGAAGCATAATTGGAACATTTCCCTTTGCGCACCAATACTCCATAAGTACCTGCTTTTCTGAACACAGCCTGTTGACCGCTTTGTCCGTCGGACCATGTATATGTGCTTCCGGGATTTCCTGCATCACGCAACACCGAACCTCCAGGGCAAATGAGGGTATCAGAAAGTGCAAGCTTTAATTCAGGATATTGATCTATGAAGGCTGAATCGCGGGTGATACAACCATTTTGATTCACCGTTTCTACCCAAAAAAGGCCTGTTTTTGTGGCCGTGTAGGTGCGTGTTTGAACACCTTCACTCCACTTATATGAAACATAGCCCGGGCCGGCATCCAAAACCGCGGTAAAGGGATTCTCGGAACAGATGGTGGTATCACCGGTAATCTGAACCTTGCTTACGTCATTGGTAATGAGGATGCTGTCTCGCCAGCGGCATTTGCCATCTATTTTATCAACCCAGTAAACGCCTCCTTTGTTAATGGAAATACTGCGTGTAGTTTGTCCGGTATTCCATTGATAGCTGTAGTTCGTTTCCTTTGCCGATAATGTCAGGTTGAACGCGCCGCAAAGCAAGGTATCGTTGCCAATAAAGGGCTTTTTGGGTTCGTAGATGGTAATGGTTGTGGTATTGCTGTCCACACAATTGGCGCGATAAGCCAGCAATTTGATCTGGTACACACCTGCTGCAGGAAAGGTATAGGTTGGATTGATTTGGTTTGAGGTATCATCGCTGGTTCCTGAAACGCCAAAATCCCAGTGAAACCTGGTTCCACCCTGGCTTTGGTTGCTGAACTTAACTGTGTACCCGCATTGAAAATTGGGTGCGTAGAAAGCGGAAACCACATCTACGACACAGCGATAAACGTAAAACTGATAATCGCGTTTGGTTTCGCCAATCAGTACGCCTTTGCGGTATTCCTTTACCTTGATGCCAATAACAAATTGCCCTTCACGGGTGGGTATGCCTGTAAGGCGTCCTGTTTCTCGGTCAATGGTCAAAGCGGGACTGGCATCCAGAGGATAACTGTAGTTGTATGAACCAATCCAAAGCAAGGTATCGAACGGCGGACGGTCGTAATTGTTGAAGGAAGGACGTGGGTCAAAACGATCGGCTGCCACAAAAGGTGTAAAAAATTCATACACCAGAGAGTCGCCATCAGGATCTGTAGCGCTGTGGTCAAAATTGAGCCAGGCATTGGTGCAGAGGTAGTTTGGCGGTAATTCCTTAAAAACCGGACTGCTGTTGAAGCCGGCACCACCCGTTACCTGAGGGATTTTGGTCCAGTAATTCGCGCCGGTAAAACCCGGATCATAAATATTGGATATGATTTGGTTCCTGCAACAGCGCTGAAATGAGAGGAAATATCCGCCATTGCGTTGGGGAAGATTGATGTTGTACGTATAAACGTACATGTCCACACATTGATTGGGCGTGTTTCGAACGCATTTGTAATTCAATTTTTGAACCCTGGTGGGTCCGGTTCGGCTGATTTCCCTGGAAAGGGAAGAAATCAAAGCTCCTGAAGCCCCGTCAAAAACTCCGATGCGCGCTGTAGCATCGTCAGAAATCGCACCAGGTTGTCCGTTCAAGCAGTCAACAAACAGAAACAACTTCACTTCATAATTGTAATTGCCCAAATGCTTGTAGGTAACTTCTCCACCTACAATATGAGATGCGGAAAGCGTGCCGGAAACACCGTATAACAACAAAAGCAGCGCGAACCTGAAGCGTTTCATTTACGAATTCGTAAAGATAAACGTTTAGGACGGGGAAATGGTTGCCTGTTTACGTGAGAAGTTTTCCCTGCAACCAAAGGCGCATGTAGGGAAGTAAATCAGTAGGCATTCAACGCCTGAACTACAGCCTGCACTTCCTCATCGGTGATTTCAGGGAACATAGGCAGAGAAAGACAGTGTGCCGCCTGTGTTTCAGCATTTGGAATACTTCCCGGCCGATATCCTAAATCGGCATAAGCTTTTTGCAAATGACAAGGATGCGGATAGTGAAAGGCCGTTCCAATTCCATGTTCAGCCAGAAAGTCGCGCAATTGATCGCGGTGTTCGGTGTTCAGCACCATCAGGTGATATACGCCTTCGGTGTTGGGTTCCTGCGCCTGAAACTGCACCTTGGGATTCTTCACCTCATTAAGGTAAAAAGCAGCCACTTCCCTACGGCGTGCATTCCACCGGTCAATGTAACGCAGCTTTACACTCAGAACGGCTGCCTGAAAACCCTCCATGCGGTAGTTGTAACCAATTTCATCGTGGTAATAACGCTGTTTGGACCCATGACTGCGCAATGATTTAGCATGCTCGGCCACCGCTGCATCATTGGTAAACAAGGCTCCTCCTTCACCATAAGCGCCCAGGTTCTTGCCCGGATAAAAACTGGTAGCAGCAATATCACCGATCCCCAATGTTTTTTTCCCATGATATGTAGCGCCTATGCTTTGAGCTCCGTCTTCCATCAGTAAAAGTCCGTGTTCGTCGGCAAGTGCGCGCAAAGCGTTCATATTGCAGGGCTGACCGTATAAATGCACCCCGATGATGGCTTTGGTTCGGCTGTTGATTTTGGCGCGGGCAGCTTCCGGATCGATGTTCCAGGTATCCGGATCGATATCGCAGAACACGGGTGTCGCTCCTGCATAGCTTGGACCCCATGCTGTGGCAATGAACGTATTGGCAGGAAGTATGACTTCGTCGCCCGGCCCGATACCATGCACCAGCATGGCCAGGTGTAAAGCCGATGTGCCGCTGTTTAAACCTACAGCATATTTTACGCCGGAATATGCAGCCAGTTCCTCTTCAAAGCGGTCCACAAACGGGCCACCGGAAAAAGCCGTTTGGTCCATGACACGCTGCAAAGCATCTTGGATTTCGGACCTGAGTTGTTGGTATTGACGCGAAAGGTCGAAAAATGGCACATTCATATTG
>JBEDND010000164.1:0-9878 GCA_041170785.1 Bacteroidota bacterium
GAGCATGAATTACTTCAGACAAAAAATAAAAGAAGGCGAAGTCGGTTCATCGGCCATGCCGCACAAAGTGAATCCCATCGACTTCGAAAACGCCGAAGGAAATTTAGGCATTGCCAACGCGCTGTTCGGACACCTGAGCGAAAAGCTGCCCATCAGCAGGCTGCAGCGCGACCTTACCGACAGCACGGTACTCCGAAATATTGGCGTGCCACTGGCACATAGCCTGATTGCCTGGAACAGCATGCTCAAGGGACTGGAAAAACTGCTGCTGAATGAAGCAGCCATGCAACAGGACCTTGAAGAAAATTGGGCGGTGGTGGCCGAAGCCATTCAAACCATTCTGCGCCGGGAAGCCTATCCCAACCCTTATGAAAAACTCAAAGAGCTTACGCGTACCAACGAGCGCATCAGTGCAGCAATCATTGCAGATTTCATCAACAACCTGGATGTATCCGAATCTGTAAAGGCTGAATTAAGCGCCATTACACCATTCAATTATACCGGCATCCGGTTCTCTTTTGAACTTCCATGAACTACAGGAAACTGTTCCTGAAAAGTAGCCTGATTTTCGGAATGGCACTCGGTACGCTGTTCTTGTGCTATATCCTATTCAGGGGCAGTTTATTGGAACTGGCCGTAGAAAAAGCGCAAAGAAAACTGCTGCGTGATTACGGTTTGAACCTACAGGTAGGGAGTACTTCCTTCACCGGAATGTTTGCGGTTCAAATGAATCAGATTTCCCTCATTCCGGATGGAAACGACACCCTGCTGAACATCGATACGGCTGCATTCAGCCTGCGCTGGCTTCCCTTGCTCACCGGAAAAGTGCAACTCAAAAGTCTGCATTTGGGCGGGCCGAATCTTCGGATTTTCAACGAACCCGAGCGCTGCAACTGGTGCGCCATCAAAAGGCCAAAAAACCAAAGGAGCTCCAAGAAATCCACGGCAGAAATCGTATTTCGGCTCATTGAATCAACACTCAACCAGATTCCGCAAGCCGTGGTGGTGAATCGCGCAGGAGTCTTGTACAGCGACAGCTCTGGTGCTGTTCAGCTGCAGGTGCCGCATTTCCTGCTCGAGCATCAGGCATTTAGAACCACCTTCAGCACCAGCAGCAACCGAGGCATTCAGGACTGGCAGGCCGATGGAACACTGGACCCGGGCGCGCTCACAGGCACCTTTCGCCTGTCTGCCCTGAACAACAACCAAAGAACAGGACCCAAACTTTCCAACTGGTTTGGCATCAATGCAGGCTGGAACATGCTTACTGCTTCTTTCAGCAAGATTCGTTTCGAAGAAGAAACCCTGCACATGAATCTGGAAGGCGGCATCGAACAACTATCGGTGCAGCATGAACGGATCAGCGATTCTGTGGTCGTAATTCCCAGCGCAAAAGCCAACCTGATGATTCGTTTGGGAAGAAATCAGGTAGAACTGGATTCTGCTTCTACCGGAAGCATCGACAAGTTGAAGTGGAACATGTATGCGCGTTATGCCTTGCAGCCAGAACGCGACTATACCCTTGCCCTGAATATTCCCTGGACACCTGCGCAGGATTTCCTGGGAAGCCTTCCTGCGGCCCTGTTTGCCAATTTATCCGGTATACGCGCTGAAGGCAATATGCGTTATCGGTTCAGGGTGCATATCAACGACAAAAATCCGGACGCCGCCACCCTGTATAGCTCCATGGAAGAGCAAAACTTGCACATCAGCCGATTTGGTGCTGCCAAGTTGCAGGACCTGCATCTTCCCTTTTCCTACTACTTTTTCCTGAACGGGAACCTGCAACGCAGCGTGTATGTTGGGCCTGAAAATGGCAATTTCCGAAGGCTGGATCAAATAGCACCCGAACTCCGGAATGCCGTGCTTACCGGTGAAGATCCCAATTTCTACTACCATAAAGGATTTGAAGCGGAAGCCTTGCGCAGCGCACTCATTGCCAACTACAAAGCCGGTCGTTTCCGCAGAGGCGGTTCCACCATCACCATGCAATTGGTGAAAAACCTGTTTCTAAGCCGCAGGAAAACGCTGGCACGCAAACTTGAAGAGGTGCTTTTGGTCTGGCTGCTTGAAAACCATACCAACATCAACAAAAATCGCCTGTTCGAAATCTACCTCAACATCATTGAATGGGGCCCGGGTATCATTGGAGCCAATGAGGCCGCACAATTTTACTTTGCCAAAGATGCCGCTGCACTGAACGCGATTGAAAGTGCCTACCTGGCCGCCATCGTGCCCAGTCCGAGAAGATTCGCCGGATGGTTCGATGCAAAAGGAAAGCTGACGCGCAACGACCTTCACTTCAGGGTCATCCGTCAGGTGATGCAAAACAAGGGCATGGCACCTGCCGACACATCCAGCCAGGTTCCGGCCTTGTATTTACGCGGCAGGGCGATAAACCTGCTTAGAAAAGATACCACCAGCAATACCAACAATTCCACAGAACCATGGACAGAGTAATTCATATAGGAGATAAAGTTCGATTCCTCAACGAGAACCTCGCAGGAACAGTAAGTTCACTGCACCGCGACGGGATGGTTGGCGTAACCATTGAAGATGGATTTGAGCTACAGGTACTCGCCCGCGAATTGGTAGTTACGGAAGCGCTGGTCACACAGGCCGCAGATAAACCCAAAACCGAAAAACCAAAAGCACCTCAGGAACTCAACAAAGGCGTTTTCTTGTTGGCCTGCCGCGATGAAAAGCAACATTGGCAACTGAGCCTGATCAACCGCATAGGCACTGCCATGTTTTTTGCCTTCTACCGGCGCACGCCTGCAGCTACGGAACTGCTGGCGCACGGTGAACTGAAAGACGGACAAGAACAGGCCGTTGCCTCCATGGGTCAGGCCCTCCCGGATAAGTGGGGAACCTGGTGCCTGCAGTTTCTGCCCATCCGTCAATTTCCGGGCAATATTCCAGCCATGGAACAGTGCTGGCGAAGCTTTACTCAGGGAGATTTTCAGCATACACCCTTCCGAAACAACGGACAACCCCTGTTTGCCTTCAAAATGGAAGTAGGGAATCCGGAACCAGATACCGCCGACAAAGAAATTACTCCAGGTCCAACAACGGCCAAAACCTTTGCACCTTTGAATTTCGGACGACCCGAAGAAGAAATTGACCTGCATGCCGATGCCCTGGAACTGGATGCTAGTTTACCCGGCGACATCATCCTGAAGAAACAAATGGAAGCCTTCCAGCGACATCTAGAACTGGCCATAGCCTATAAGATGAACCGCATTACCACCATTCACGGCGTGGGCAACGGCGTTCTGAAGAACCTGATCATCCTTCAACTGAAAGGCCATCCGGGCGTGCGTACCTGGGAGCATGCCGACGCACGTGATTACGGGCAGGGCGCCCTGCGCATCATACTGAAACACCAAAGCTCATGAAGCATTTCTTTTTGCCAATACTCCTCTTTTTAACGGGAAGCATAAACGCACAATCATATGCTCCGGCAGATACCATCAGGTCCAAAGACACCATTTGCTTTGCCGCGGTAGGCGACCTGATGCTGGGTACCAATTATCCGGGTCCGGAATATCTGCCCCCTGATGATGGTGCAAGCATCCTGAAACCCGTTTGGAAGTGGTTAAGCAGCGCGGATGTAAGCTTTGGAAATGTGGAAGGCACGATTTTCAAAGGTCCGGGCACGGTAAAAAAGTGTCAGGATCCAACAAAATGCTATGCCTTCCGCAGCCCGGAACATTATGCCGCACACCTGAAGCGCGCCGGCTTCGACCTGCTCAGTGTGGCCAACAACCACATGGGCGATTTTGGCGATGAAGGACGCCGGGCCACGCTTCGAAACATTGAAAAGCAAGGGATGGCGGCATCCGGACTGCTCATCAAACCTTTTTGCAGCATCACCCGCAAAGGAAAACGCATCGGCTTGCTGGCCTTTGCACCTAATTCAGGCTGTTTGAACATCAACGATTGGACTACTGCTGAAAATCTGGTGAAACGCTACCGCGACAGCGTGGATGTTCTGGTGGTTTCATTCCACGGAGGTGCAGAAGGCAGCAATCACAGGCATGTTCCCAAGCAAAAAGAATTGTTTTTGGGCGAAAACCGAGGCGATGTGTACGGGTTTGCGCATAAAATGGTAGATGCAGGTGCAGACTTGATTCTGGGACATGGTCCACATGTTACCCGTGGCGTGGAAGTGTACAAAAACCGCTTCATCAGCTACAGCATGGGCAACTTTTGCACCTACAACCGTTTCAACCTGAAAGGCGTGAATGGCATGGCGCCTTTGTTCCGCATCTATACCGATGCGCAGGGTAACTTCTTCCATGCCGATGTGGTTCCAACCCGACAATACGGCGAAGGAGGCCCGGTTTTAGATCCAACAGGTGCTGTGATTCAGGAAATCAAAACACTGACTGAGACTGATTTCTCAGGTGGCGGAATCAGATGGGAATCTGAATTCCGTCTGGCTCCTGTGGTTAAAACTCAACGTAATCCCTAGTCCTGCTGCGGTTGTAGTTTTTTTCCTTTCGGAATTGCTGCTCCGCGCGCTCCTGCAGCTTTTTCTTGGACAACTTCTTCCCTGCTTTAGGAAAATTACGGAAGCGAATTATTTCCTCAGAACGTCCGTCCAACTTGATGTTGTGTTGCTCTCTGCGCAACAACACCCCCTGATCGTACACTTCTTCGGTAAAGTCCAGTTCATTGGCCAGTGCAGCCATGCGCCAGCTTTCGGCCGCATCGAAACATTGATTGTCCTGGTAATTCACGCCTTCCAAATCGCCACTCAGCCAACGACCTTGTTTCTTTCCCTGCCGGTATTTGCCTGCTTCCGTTAAGGTTTTTCCGGGGGTAAAGAAATACCATACGCTGTCGCGCAGACCCTTATTCATGAATCCGGTGAACTGGGTTACTCCGGTTATGTGAAAATCATAAACTACCCCGCTGTAATCACGCAGGGTTTGGGTTCCGCTGCTGTCGTAAAATGCAGTATAGAAAATATCTTCAAAGGCCAGATCAGTTTCTGTAGCGCAGGAGTAGCTGAAGGTTT
This sequence comes from Bacteroidota bacterium, assembly GCA_041170785.1. Lineage (GTDB taxonomy): Bacteria > Bacteroidota > Bacteroidia > NS11-12g > UBA955 > REEB481. Next base: position 5,027 of record JBEDND010000164.1, read on the forward strand.
CGTCCAGCACATATCCTTCGTACATCAGATTGCTACTTCCGGGACGATAGCCGCGAATGCGCCCTTTGAATCGCAGGCTGTCGCCGGAAAGCGTCGGATGCGCGATGACGCCGGGTGTGTATTCCACTTCCTTCATCTTCTGCCCTGCTTCGTTCCAATAAGTCCACCAGCCGGTTTTTTGTTGTTCGCGCACCTGTCCGTGCTGGCTTTTTTGTCCGTTTTGATAATAATACGTGTAGGTCGCGGTCCAAAAAGGTTTCAAACTGAGGAGGTGTTCCCTGCCCCGCCAGTTAATCGCTCCATCTGTAAAAGAAAGTAGCTCTGATTCCTCATCGATGTGGCGCCTATTATCATTTGTGCGACGGTTATGATACCGACCAGCGTTGGAGCCAAGACTATATGAAGCCAGTTCTTGAATTCCGTAAATCTGAAAACCGCCGTGTTTCTTGGGTTGGATGTCCAATAATTTTACCGAATCTTCGGCCATGAATCTGACTTCCGCCTTCACCCCGCCTTCATCAAACCAAAAACGTGCGGTTCCGTTTGCAAAGCCATCCTTAAACTGAACCTCGGAGGCAGGGGCTTTGCGGGTTACCGGCATCAACATGGTCATGGTCATTTCCGCTTCGTTTACAACATCGGAAGACTCCTGAACGTGGTTGTATGATCGGTATGTTCCGTGCACCCGACCTTCCTTCAAAGGCAAAGAGTCAAGAATCAATCCGTTGCTGATGTCGGTGACGAGTAAATGTACGTCAGGCCTACCCGCCCGCATGATAAAATGGAGCTTGTTTATTGAACGAAAATCAAAATTCAGGTTTTGGACACCATCCGGCCGGCCAAGCACGTAGTTCAACTGTTCCTTGCCTATCGGTTTGAATGGAACCTGGTATGAACCTGTCCTTAATCCTTGCTCGTAGTTGTTGCTGAAATCAATCGACTCCGCCTTCTTACCATATTGCCATTGGAAGTTCTCTCTGCCGTGCTTCATACCCGTTGAATAAATGGTATTGATGCTGCGCTGCAAGCGTTTCAGTTCCATCGAGGCATTGCCCTGCAATATACCGGCCTGCCAATCTGTGCTGATGCTGATGAAATCGCGTACGCGTTTTCCGTGGTAGCGCCACCTGCGGTTTTCCTCCAAATTATATGCGGTCAGCCAATCCACGCCGCCTCTTGCCCTGGTATGAATCACCGTGTCATAAACACCCATCCAGGGCCTTTTGATGCGTTCCAGACTAAATTTATGGAATCCATCAATTCTGGCGCTGTTGCCATAGGGGAAACGCCTTTTGCGTAAACGGAGGCTCCAGTTTCCGTTGAAGGGCTGACCATTCAGGTACAGTTTACTCTCGACTTTATCCGGGAAACCATCGTTTAACTGCTCATACAAGAAATAATCTGTCAGGTCATACGTAGCGGCATCTTCGTTGCCCCGCTGTTCCGGTGCTGCCGGGCGCGTGGTGGCCTGAACCACAAAGCTCAACGGCATCTCGTGCAGGTTGGAAGTTTGGGTGAGCAGCAAATCCCCATTTGCGCTGCGGGAAATACTGCTTTTCCATACAGGCCTAGAGCTTTTGGGGTTGCCACCCGAACCCCGGCGGTCAAAAAGGATATACGTAGTATCTGCCGCGTAGACTTCCCGCTTCAGGTATTCAAAATACACCTTCCCGTTTTTGTCGCGCGTAACTGTGGAGTCAAGATTCACCACCACCGGCACTTCCTGTTTCAGGATGTAGCGGTAGTAATCTGCGCTGCGGTCTTCTTCAAACTCAACGGCTCCCTTGGGGCTTGCACGCGTTTCTGTGGTTTTGCTGTACAGCGTGGTCATCCCGAAATCCCGGATGGCATAATACGCTTCCGTCACCACCTGCCCTTGTTCTTCCACCAGCAGGTGAAAGAGGTTGCCGATATTGGTATCCAAATACAGGTGGCGATTGGTGACCAGCACCTGCCGGGGTTTACTTACGTTGCGACCCGGCATTTCGCTTGGGCGTTTGGTACAGGTTTCAATCCTGCGGTATTCACCAAGAAACATCCCGGAATGTTGAAGTTCATTGTTGTACCATTCCCGGCTTACATAACGATCATGGAGCTCACGCGCACTGCCATTAATGCTCAGGCGACATCCATCGGCAAAGATGAACCAATCAAGCTTTGCCCAGCTGCGCGCATTGAAATACCAATATCCGGAATCATGATAACCGGTTGATACAGAATCTGCCAGGAACGTTTCCTCCTTAAAATTTCCACGCACAGAAACCTGGATAGGGGTTTTGCGGCCGTTTTCCCACCATACCTTGTTGGATGCAGCCACGTCGTGCTTGCTCTTGAAGATAGTATCCCAAGCCCAGCCGTGAAGTTCATTGTCTTTAAAAGTATAGAATTGTTTCCTGATACCCTGTGCTGTGAAGTATTCGTACACACCCGTCCTCTTTCCCGCCTCAATCATTCCGCGTTCACGCAGATTCCCCATTGGGTCAAATACTTCCACCGGGCCATTGGGCAAATCCTCGTGAAACCTGATGCGCGTGGTCTTCTCCGCCAGCCCATAATTATTGATATCGTAATATGTCCAGAGTCCTTCTTTCTTATCGTTTTCGTAATTCCCTTCCCAAAAAACAACCGCTGAACCGTCTTTCATCGTATTTTGGGTATAAAATATTGCAGGTCCTTCCTTGCGGTTGTTTTTTATGAAAAAATGCACCGCCACATGGGTGGAATCTTCATGGGAATAGGTTTGAAAAATGCGTTTGGAAACATAGCGCATTTCCGGCAAAGGGTAATAGGCGATGTATTCACCGTCGGGCAACTGAAAAGGACAAAACGGGATGGCCAGAAGCTGTCGGGATTCCAGCACCTGATGCTCGGCGGTATTGTTCTTCCAGAATGACTCGAGCCGGAAGGGAAAGACAAAAACCTTGCGCCCCTGGAAATACGCTGTTTCGGTTTCTTGTGCCTTAACTGTGGAAGCAAATACCACGGAAAGCAGGAGGACAAGGATGTATAATTTCTTCATGAATAGATGTTCTTGGGATGAAAACGGAATGTGCCCGTTATTAGTGCCTGCATGCGATAAATCAGGCAGTGCAGCTTTGAACAGGTATAGCCGTTTCTGTTATGCAATATGTGGGAAGTATGCGCCGGCAGTTGTTCTAAATCAGAATTCACCAAATTCATGCTTGTACATGGTGCCACGACGATGTTTTCGGCTCCGGTATTTCCGGGTTGGCTGACCGCGGTCCAGCTTTCTGAGTTCTTTTTCCGAAGGTACTCCGTATCCTCTTCCTTTAAAGGAAGCAAAACTTTGAAAATTTTCTGCGTAACCGTCCAAGCGAATGAAGTGGCGGTCGGAACGAAGTAATTCCCCCGAATCATACACTTCTTCTGTAAAATCGAGTTCATTGGAGCGCCGGGTCAATTTATAGCTTTCCGATGGATCAAAACACTGATGATCCAGGAAATTGATGCCCTCCAGATCGCCGTTCAGCCATCGTCCGTGCTTCAGACCGAGGCGGTATTTTCCGGCCTCTTCCAGGGTGGCACCGCTGGTATAAAAATACCAAACGCTGTCGCGCACACCGTCCTTTACATAGCCTTCGAATCGCTTCACCCGATTGATGTGAAAATCATACACCGGGCCGCTGTATTGCTGCAGGGTTTGATTTCCTGCGCTGTCGTAAAAAGCAGTATAGAAGATGTCTTCAAATGTCAAATCTGTTTGGGCAGCGCAGGAATAATCGAATGTTTCGTCGAGCACATAGCCTTCGTACATCAGTCGCCCGTTGTCCGGACGGTAACCCTTGATTTTCCCCTTATAGCGGATGCTGTCTTCGGGCCGCAGCGGATGCACCGTAATGCCGGCGGTATAATCCACTTCCTTCATCTTCTTTCCTTCTTCGTTCCAGAAAGACCACCAGCCGGTGCGGCGTTCCTGCGCCACCCTGCCCTGCTGACTGGGCTGCCCATTGAGGAAGTAATAAGTATAATCGGCGGTCCAGTTGGGCGACAACCCTACAAATCCTTCGTCGTAATTTGCCGTGATGGTTGTCGAACCACGTTCAGCCTGATAGCTTAACACCAGTCTGTATTGTTCCTGCATTCTTGACTTACTCAGTCGCTCCGTTTCTGCGTAATAATTCCGGACGGGTACAAAAGAGCCATATTTACCCAAAGCATCCAGGAAAAAACTGCCATTTTGTTCGTAGCTGAGCATGAGCAGTTTTACTGAATCTTCAGGGCGAAACTTCACTTCTGCCTTCAGGCCCCCCTTTTCAAACCAGAAGCGTGCCGTTCCGTTGGCGTATCCGTGGGTAAAGGGAATTTCAGATGCCAGGCTTCTTGTGGTGCGCGGCATCATCGCATAAGGTCCAGATTCGGTGATGTCCTGAACCATATCGGTGCGGTAAGCCCGATATATTCCATGCGGGCGGCCTTGTTCCAAGGGAAGCGAATCCTGCACCTGTGCATTGAACTGCGTGAACACCAATGCGTCCTGCAATTGATTCGCTTTTATGTTGAACGCCAGTTTGGCGCCATCCCGGTTGATGCTAACAATGTGCAGCCCTTCAGGCTTTCCTGCAACATAGGGGCGGATATCCTGCGGCAACTGGTACGTGCCACGGAAAAACCCTGATCTGAGGCCACGCTCATAATTGTTGGTAAACTGCTCCACCGCTGCATCTTTCCCGTATTGCCAATGTAACTGCTCAGAACCATGTTTGAAGCCTGACATATATTCGGTATTGATGGAGCGCTTGAGTCGTTGCAATTCCATTTCGGCACCGGAGATGACCCCTTCAGTCCAGAACGTCCTGATGTTGGCCCGGTCGGGAACGGTTTTGCCTGTATA
>JBEDND010000165.1:0-6145 GCA_041170785.1 Bacteroidota bacterium
ATATTATGTGAATTTAAAGAAATGGTACACATTAATTAATAATTTTAATTACTTCAATAAAAAGTGAAATTATCTTCTCTGATTTGTAAACGGTGGTTCGGTGAATTGTTGGAATGCAAATTTGTAAATGCTTGATAATAAAGATGTTATGAGCGAGAACAAGGGTAATTCATGTACCAATTCTCATTTCATTTAGCAGCAATCTGAACCTAATCTGAGGAGCGGAAGATTGCAGTGCTAAAAACCATGAAAAAATTACTTTCATTGCTCCTGGCAGGTACTTTAAGCAGCGCACTTTTGCTGTTTACTGCTCAAGGCCTGCGTGCTCAAATTGACACGACATCCCAACCTGTGGATTCGGCCATTTTGGACCGTGTAGTTGTTACAGCGCTTGGCATCAACAAAGAAAAGAAGGTGCTGGGATACGCTACCCAAAAAATCAAGGGCGCAGACCTTGTGAAGGCCCGTGAACCCAATGCCATCAATGCGCTGGCAGGTAAGGTTGCCGGTTTAACCATTGGTACTTCTGCGGAGTTGTTCGGTGCGCCAACCGTAATTCTGCGGGGTTCTGATATCCGCCGCGGACAAAGCGTATTGTATGTTGTTGATGGTGTTCCTGTAAACTCTGACGTATGGAACCTGAATCCTGACGACATCGAATCATATACTGTATTGAAAGGTCCTGCTGCCGCTGCATTGTATGGTTACCGCGGTCAAAACGGTGCCATTTTGATTACCACCAAGAAGGCCAACAGCAGAAAAGAAGGATTGTCGATTTCTGTAAACAGCAGCAACATGATGGAACGTGGATTTTTAACCATTCCATCTGTTCAGGATGAGTACGGACCTGGCGACCACGGAAAATACAGTTTTGTAGATGGTAAAGGCGGCGGATTGAATGACGGTGATTACGATGTATGGGGACCGAAATTTGAAGGCCAGATGATCCAGCAGTATGATGGTTTGAAACCTTGGACTGCACGTGGCAAAGACAACCTGAAGCGCTTTTTGCAGCCAGGCATGTTGAATACCAACAACTTCGCCATCAGCTACAATTCCGAAAAAGCAGACCTGCGCTTTTCTTACACCAACTTTAACCAAACCGGCATTGTACCCAATACCCGTATTGGTTCCAACAACTTCAGCTTTTCTAATGACATACGCTTCAATAAACGCCTGCGTTTGTCTTCTTTCATCAATTACAGCAATCAGTATTCTCCAAATATTCCGGACATCGTTTATGGCCCGAACTCAGTGATTTACAACATCATCATTTGGAATGGTGCGGACTGGGATGTAATGGCCGACGATATCAGAGGCATCTGGCAACCCGGCAAGGAAGGGGTGCAGAGCGTGCATGCTGAATACCAGCGTTACCACAACCCATGGTTCATGAGTTATAAATGGTTGCGTGGTCATTCCAAGAACGACATGTACGGATATGCTGCATTGACCTACGATATCAACGACAACATGAATGTTTTGCTGCGCACCAGCTTTACCACCTACGATGTACTTCGCAATGAAAAAATGCCTTTCAGTGCGCACCCTTACGGTCGTGAAGAAGGTCGTGGTGATTACCGCGAAGATCGTCGTTCATTGTTTGAGCGCAACACCGACCTGCTTTTTACCTATGAAATGCCCAAAAAAGGTGCCATTGCACTGCGTGCCGTTGCGGGTGGTAACATCAGGAACTTCCGCTATAACAGCAATTTTACCACTACCGACTATTTGAATGTTCCGGAAGTATATAACTTCAGCAACAGTTCGAACCCCGTAAAAGCCTACAACTTCAACTCTGAGATGTATGTAGGCAGTATCTTCGGAATGATTGATCTTGGTTTGGGTAAGTATGCCAACCTGAACATCACCGGCAGAAATGATAATCTGAGTACCTTCAATCCCGATAACAGCAGCTATTTCTACCCAAGTGCATCATTGAGTACAGTTGTTTCCGACTATGTGAAGATGCCAAAACTAGTTAACTTCCTGAAGTTCCGTGCTTCTTATGCCAACGTTAAAGGTGGCCTGACAAACCCAACCATCGGGCCTGCCGGTTACCCCATTGGCTACGGAACTCCTTATGAAACTACCTATGACGGCCCGAGTTATTCCAATTCTTCTGTGTACAGCACTCCTTTGGTTTTTAACGGTCGTCCTGCTGCCTATTTTACCAATCAGTTGGCCAGCAATACCCTGAAGCCTTTCAGCCGTACGAACTTGGAATATGGTATGGATGCACGTTTGTTCCGCAACCGCTTGGGCGTTGAAGCAACCTACTTCGTATATAACGATGGTCCGGGTATTTTCCAACGCACCACTTCTGAAGCAACCGGTTATACTTCGGCATTGGTAAATGGTATTGAAACACAGCGTAAAGGCTGGGAGATCACCCTCGACGGACAGGTGTTGAAAGAAAGTGGCAGAAGAAAAGGTATTACCTGGAACACCACAGTGAACCTGAGCCGTTACCGTGAATTCCTCACCAATATTTATGAAAGTGATTCCCTGCTTAATTCCGCATTCTTTGTAGGTGACAACTCAAGCAATCGCTTCATCAAAATTGGCGATCGTATTGATGCTATCTACGGCAGCGCCTATGCGCGCACCAGCGACGGTCAGCTGATCAATGATGCCGGTGGACGTCCGATTGTGTTGCCTAAAGGTCAATTGCTTGGATATGCACTGCCTGATCTTGTTTGGGGCTTTACCAATAAATTGGGATATAAGAATTTCTCATTGTCATTCCAGTTTGATGGCCGTATTGGCGGTTCCATCGTGAACCAGATTCAGCGTCAAACTTTCCGTGGAGGCCGCAATATCGAAACGGTGCAGAACAATCTTACCGACCGCAATGGTTTGGGTATGGGCGATGCGCGCTATCAGGATTATCTCGGCAACAAATCATGGGTAGGAGAAGGAGTGAAAATTGTAAGCGGTACACCAAAATACGATCCAGTAAGCGGTGCGATCACCAATATGGATGAATTGACTTTTGCCGACAACGACATCAAAACTTATCTGCAGGATTATATCAGCCGCTATTACGGTGCCTATGAAGTGAATACGACAAGCAAGTCATTCGCCAAATTGAGGGAGATTACCCTGAGCTACAACTTGCCGACTAACCTCTTCAACAACAGCAATATTGCCGGAGCTAGCGTTAGTTTGGTTACCCGCAACCTGCTCTATTTCGCTAAAGTTAAAGACATTGACTTGGACCAATTCCCCGGATTGCAAGGTTATTCTGGTTTGCAAACCCCAACAACCCGCAGATACGGTATCAACGTAAACATCACTTTCTAAAAAAAACACATAGGATCATATGAAAAAATCCATCATTGCATTGCTTGCCGTTGTGTTCATCGCACAAGGCTGCAAGAAAGAAGGTTTAGATAAGGACCCAAACAGGGCCACCCAGGTAACACCCGATCTGGTACTCAACGGGGTGTGTAACAATATGTTCATGGCACCTTGGGGTTCTGTGGCCCGTTTTTGCCAGTACAATTGCTGCAATTACAACTACTATGGAACCCAGGAATACAATTGGGGTGGCGCTTCTTTGTATTACACCACCTTGAAGAACGTGTTGAAAATGGAAGAAGAGGCACTCCGTGTTGGATATGCTCAGGTAAACCCTTACGGTGCATTGGCCAAATTCTTCAAGGCCTATTTCAACTATCAGATGACTATGTTGGTGGGTGATTTACCACTGTCTGAGTCACTCAATCCTGAAGTTCCGCAGCCAGCCTACGACAGCCAAAAGGAAATCTTCCGTCAGATCATAGCCTGGCTGGAAACTGCAAACAGTGAGATGGCTGCGCTGACAGCTTCCGGCACGGCCAGCTTCTCCGGCGACATCTACTATGCAAACAACCTCAATTCTTGGAGGAAGGCCAACAACGCCTTGCTGTTGCGCGTACTGATTGCTTTATCCAAAAAGGAGAATGATGCAGATTTGAACATCAAGGCAAAGTTTGCATCAGTGCTCGCTGACCCTGCCAAATATCCGCTGTTTACAGGAAATCAGGACAACCTCCAGTATCAGTACAACAGCACGTTCAACAAGTACCCTACAAACCCCGATAACTTCGGTTTTGATGCTACCCGTTACAACATGTCTGCAACCTGGTTGAACAATGCTGTAGCTATTCAGGATCCGAGGGTGTACTTCGCCGCCGAACCTGCAGGTAAGAAAATTAAGGATGGTTTACTGCCTACTGATTTCAATGCGTTTGTAGGTGCTGCTTCAAACCAGGATCTTTCTGACATGTCTTCCAAAGCCGGTATAGATAATGGTGCAGGAATTCTGCCCGGTGAGTACTCCTTCTACAACCGCAAACGCTACTACAGTACCTATACTGCTGAACCTACCATCCAAATTGGATACGCTGAAATGTGCTTCAACATTGCAGAAGCCATTCAACGTGGTTGGGCGTCTGGAAATGCTGAAGATTGGTACACTAAAGGCATCCAAGCCAGCCATTCTTTCTTTGGCATTCAAAATGGACCCGTAGACGTGTATTTCTTCAAAGCCGGAGGCAAGGTTACCAATGCTGCCGATTACAATAAGTACACCGTGAACTTTGATTGGAATACTTATTACAACCAATCTGCCGTGAAGTACAATGGAAGTTTGAACCAAATCCTGCTCCAGAAATACCTGGCGTTCTTCCAGAATTCCGGCTGGGAGGGTTATTTCAATTTCCGCAGAACAGCATTGCCGGCATTCTCTGAAAATGGTCCGGGAACGGCCAATGGCGGTAAAATTCCCAAGCGTTTCCAGTATCCCGGCAGTGAGCGCACCAACAACTTCAGCAACCTGTCTAAAGCTTTGATCAATCAGTTTGGTACTGCCAGCGATGACATCAACGCAGAAATGTGGCTGCTGAAATAAACATTTAATTATACATGGAATACATGGGCTCCCTATCCAATATTGGTTAGGGAGCCTTTTTTATGGCACATCAATCCAAAGCAAATGAATCAGGAAGAAATCATACAGCACATAGTGGTACACTATCAACATGCAGCGGGTCTGAACTACGGGGAAGAAATTACACAGTTGGAGCATGCACTTCAGTGCTTCGATTTGGCGGTTCAGGAACAATCCACCCCGGAATTGATGGTTGCAGCGTTTCTGCACGACATCGGTCACTTAACTGATGCTACCTATGTTGGAGCGTTCGGCATACCCGATCACGATGTTTCAGGTGCTGCGTTACTCGCATCGTGGGGCTTTCCTGAAGCTGTTACCGCACCTATTCGCGGCCATGTGCAGGCCAAACGCTATCTGGTGGCCATGAATCCGGAATATGTATGGAATCTATCGGAAGCAAGCATCCACACATTGCATGAACAGGGCGGACCGTTTACAGCAGAACAGTGTCTGGACTTTCAAAAGCAAAAGTATTTTGATGACGCCCTCAGGCTGCGTCAGTGGGATGATAGTGGTAAAGTGGTTCACGAAATGCGCACGCAGTTACCTGCAATTGTGCTTGATTTGGTGCGGCAGGTGCTGCGCGAATCAGCTCAGATTCTGGAAAATAAATAATCCGCCATCCCAAAGGAAAGGGTCATGCCGGCGCCACCAGGGCCGTTAAATACCCAAACACCGGGTTCCATCTCGGCTAAAAGGTGATTCATTCCATTGGTAAGTTTTGCATAGGTTCCATTCCAACGCTGGGTGATGGATAGTCCGGGAAGGTCCATCACCTCATGGAAGTATCCCAGAATGGCATGGTCCACTGCTTCTTCCCTGAAGGGTTCACAATCCCGACCATAAACATGTGAATCGCCTATGGTTAAGCTCAATTGTTCATTTTGGGAAACCAACAGATGTATGCCCATTTGCAATAATTCAGGGTACCTTAGGGCACAATGGTTCTTATATTTATTCAAATCTTTCAGTTTTTCGAAAGATGGATAGTGCAGAAAAGTTAAACCGGCGCTGATGGGAACAGTTTTTATGGACACCGGAGCTGAACGCATCATTTGCAATACGGACATACTGATGGGTGCCATATCAAAATATTGAGGATATAATGTGGCAAAATCATACCCATTGCAAACAACAATCAAATCAGCGTTCAACACTTCGCCGCGCGCGGTAACCAGCGTACCCTGCCGTACTTCTCTAACCGCA
>JBEDND010000166.1:0-12605 GCA_041170785.1 Bacteroidota bacterium
GCGCAGTAACTGTTCTATAAAAAACGTTTTGGACAGCAGTGATTCAAAAAAAACATCACATCGGATGCTCAGCCTCACACCCTAAAAATCTCCCAGGCCGCCTCTGCCTGTGCGCGGAGCATGCTTAGGCCATTTTCAACCCGGGCATCCTGCAGGGCGCTTAACTCCATGAAAGGTGTGCGTTCCGGATTGTACACCAGATCCAGGCATATATGCTCCGCACTCAAATGCCCATACGGCAAATCCGGCGCCATGCCCTCATAAACACCCAGCATCCCGAGGGGGCTGGTATGGATGATTAAGTGATGTTGCTGCACCATGTTTGCATCCACTTCTTCATAAACCAAATCGGCTTTGCCCCGGTATCGGCTTACTGTTTTAAAGGGAATTCCCCGCTTGCGCAGCACATATTGCACCGCCTTTGATGCGCCTCCCGTGCCTAAAACGAGTGCCTTGGGTTTGCGTCCCTGAAGATGGGCGTCCAGCATCTGGGCAAAGCCTGGCACGTCGGTATTGTACCCTTTAAGATGCAGCTCTGGGTTTCTGCTTATTTTAATGCAGTTCACGGCCCCTGTTTGCCTTGCGGTATCGTCCAGCGCATCCAATTGCGGAATCACAGCTTCCTTGTGAGGGATGGTTACATTGAGTCCCCGGAGTTCCGGATGCTGCCGTATCCACGCGCGAAGTCCGCCAAGCGCTTCCATGGGAAAAAGTTGGTAATCCCAGCCTTGCACCCCATCACGACTGAAGAATTGCTGAAACAGCTCGGGCGAGCGTGAATGACCCAAGGGAAATCCAATCAGGCCCAGCAGCTTCATGAGCGGCCCAGCTTGCCTTTCAGGTATCCGATGAGGATGGGCAACAGGGAAATACCAATGATGCCGAACACCACCAGCTCAAAATGTTCCTTCACCCAGGGATGCGTGCCCAACAGGTAACCCAGGCTGCTGATGCTCACCACCCACAATACCGCACCGGAAATGCAATAGCCGATGAACTTGCGGTAGCTCATGGTTCCGAGTCCGGCGGCGAAGGGCGCGAAGGTGCGCACGATGGGCACAAAGCGCGCCATGATCAGGGTGCGGCCGCCGTGTTTTTCGTAGAAGGCATGCGTGCGGTCCAGGTATTCACGTTTCAGCAGTCGCCACTTCAAATCGAAGATGCGTACCCCAATCCTGCTGCCGATGAGGTAGTTCACGTTGTCGCCGAGCAGGGCCGCCAGGATGAGCAAGGGGATCAGGATGAAAATGCTGAACTCGTTGGCCGGATTGGCTGCCAGCGCACCGGCGGCAAACAACAGGGAATCGCCCGGAAGCAAAGGCATCACCACCAGGCCGGTTTCCACAAACACAATCAGGAAGAGGATGCCATACAGCCAGTTGCCGTAATCCCGCATCCAGATATCCAGGTATCCGTTCAGGTGGGTAAGGAAATGCAAGAGGTCGGAAAATATGTTGAGCAAAACCATGTGCGGGCAAATTTACGCCGCCCGGGGACAATTATCTTTGCCACATGAAGTACATCGGGTTCATCCTCATTTTGGCGTGCGCCGTTACACTGAGCAGCTGTGCTGCGGGCCGGGGCACCGGGCACAAATCAACCCGTTCAGGCTGCAACTGCGGCTTCTGATCGGGCCGACCTTTACTGAATGGTGTATTGCAGCTTCACCCCAAAGTCGGTGATGGCTGTCGGGAACGAAGTGGAAACCACGGGCTTGTTCACCCTTCTGGTATAAAACGCCTGCAGGTTCATCTTCTGGTTCACCTGATAGTTCAGCATCGGATTGATCAGCACCAGCTTCGCTCCTGAGGTTGGCTCGTTCAGGTTGTTGTCGATTTTTCGGAGGATGGTTTTGTTGTCCTGCACGCTCACCGTCATGTCAAAGCGCAGATCGTTTTCCAGCATGGCCCGTTTCCCGCGGTAGCGGAACGGCAGGATCAGCCCGGAAACGCGGTAACCGGCCCGGAACTGAAACTCTTCGGTGCGCAGTTCGGTCACGTTAAACTGGGCCACCATCAGTCGCACGGTGCGGCTCTTCTTGTAGTCCATGTTGAAGGTCCAGTTGTTCTTGGTGCTCACCTGGATGCCCAGCAAAGGCGCGAAGGTTTCCGTGATGGTCACATCATTGATCTGGTAGCGCGCGGTAAAGTCTTCCTTGTTTTGAATTTGCTGAAACTGACTAAAGCCCAGGTTTCTGTTGTAGGAAGAAACTTGATAGCGGCCCTGATAACGGTGCTGGATGGTGATGTTGGTGAAATACTCCTTCACCGCTTTGATTTTGCTCAGTCCGTTGAAGTTGATGCTCCAGGAAGGAAGCGGAATGCGCGGGAAATTCCCGAGCGGATCGCGGCCCACGTCTGAACCGCGGTAGGCGCTGTAAAACGACTGGATGAGCACATCCTGCGACACCTTGCTGTACCCAATGGGGAAACCGGTATTCGGATCTGTGTTCTTATTTGGCATCCGTTCATCCTGGAATTGAAGGCGCTGTGCGGCGGTGAAGCGGTTGTCCAGGAATTGCTGGAACACGGGATTGACATATTTGGCGCCATCTTTCTTGAAGGAGGTGCGCCAGAAGATGCTGGTCACCGAGTAGCCACCATTTTCCGTCAGGCCCTGATCTACCCAGTTGGTATCGTTCCATTTGAACAGGCTGGAGAGGTTGCGGGTTTCCTGCTTGTCGAAATCCAGCTGGATGCGGAAGCCGCTGATGGGTTCCAAAGTGAAATTACCCTGCAGGTTGCGGCTCAGCGCCTGTGTATATGGCGTTGCCAGTCTGATGTCATTACTCAGCGCCCCTTCCCGAGAAAGGCGGTAGCGCAGCTGTTCGTCCTGCATGCCCAGGATGAAGGGCAAACCGGGCGCATTGTTGCTGAAGTTGTTGCCAAAATACTCAGGTTGGTATGCGAATCCGGGCAATACCGTTCCCCTGCGTGTGGTGTAGTTGATGCTTCCGTTCTTCAGCATCATGATAAAACCTCCAACGGTTTTCACCACCGGGTTCATCTTTTTGGGTTTCTTTTCTTCTTCAGGCTCGTCGCCATCGGCGGGTTTCGGTTTGGGCATCGTGGGACGCTGCGGTGGCTTGCCACCCTGGCTGATGCGCTTCAGGAAGGGAACTTTATTGTACAGCTGAAGGAAGTTGAAGGTTCCGTTCAGGGTAATGTCCTGGCTGTTCTGGATGGTATTCCCCAGGGTTTGGAACGCAGGTGGTGCCTGCATCCAGCCAAAGTTGGCTGCATAGGTACTGGTTCCGTTGATCCAGTTCAGGAATCCTATTTTCTGGAACGGCAGGTTGTACGAGGCATTGAACACCTGGGTGAAGTTGGTCAGTCGTCCCAGATTGAGCACTTCTTGCCGCACGCTGTCGCGTTTCTGCTCCGTGTCCAGACGGCCAAAAGGCTCCTGAATCCGCGCATTGGCATTGCCGGTATAGTTGATGTTCAGCGACTGCGTGAGCGGCAATGTGAAGGTATAGAACCGCGTCATCGTGAAGTTCTTATCAAAGAGACGCGGTGTAAGTTGTTTGAACTTGTTGTTGTTCCTCGCCAGATTTTCGCTGTAGAAGCGATCCACGTCCAGGCGCAGGTTCACCGCCGTGGGAATCAGGTTGAGGTTGAATTCCCGCATGGCCAGCAGCGACTTCGGCTTCACCCAGGAGAACGGCTTGATGAACTTAGGCTTGGGATTATAATTATAAGCCAGGCTGCCCTTGTAGCTTTGGGTGAAGTACTCTTCTATCAGTTGATTGCGTTGGTAAAACCTTTGATATGCGTAGCTGGCGTTGAAGTTCTCAATATCCCAGGGCATCATCTTCCCGCTGGCTGTTCGGTTTTTGCGCACGTTGGTCAGGTTGAAGCTGTAGCGCGAACTGTAATCTTCGCTGGCGTTGCGCACACGGGTAAGCTCGGCCGGGTTGTTTTCCAGACTGCGCAGGGAAGTGCTCAGCAGCACATCCGGGTTCAGCGGGTTGAACTTCGGACGAATCCATCCTTCGTTCCAGCCTAAGAACAGCGGCACAGAAATGCCGGAGCGACGGGAGAAGAACTTGCCCAGTTCAAAGTTGCCGGTGAAGTCGTATTGATAATTGTTGGTCAGCGAGCGCTCGTTGAGCTTTTTGTCCACGCCGCCAAAGCCAATGGTTTTGATGTTGGTGGACAGGTTCACGTTTCCGAAATCAGCCAATTGTGCATTGATTCTGCCCAAGGCCCGCCCAGCCGCCGCCGTTGGCAATTTCCTGAACCCTCAGTTCATTGAACCACACTTCACCGCACTGCGTCACATCGCTTACGTTGCGGATGCCCAGCATGGCCACACGCACATTGCTCAGGTCTGGCAAACCCAGAACCGTGATGCGTCCGGTTCCGTTGGTACTGGTGTATGGAACGGCCATCGGCCAGTTCAGCGCCTGGCGCAGCAGCTTGGCATTATACAAATCCTCCAATACCAGGTCAATGCGGTTCTCCAGTGGCCAAACCGCTTCAGCGGTGCCGGTCACAGGAACAGGGGTACGGGTAAATTTCAGCGGAATTTCAAATTCATAGTAGTTATTCGTCAGGTCGGTACCAATCCGAATAAAGGCCGTCATGTCGTTGTCGCGCGCGGTTTCGCTTTCGGCATGAATCATCAATTGCAGCCGCTTGTAGTTACGGATGTCGAAGAAGGTTGTTTTGAAGGCGCCGCGCGCATCACCGGGTTTCAGGTTGCAGGCCAGCAGCGAAAGCGCCTGTTCGTTTTCCAGCGTGGTGTTCATGCTCACCTGGTTCTGAACGCGTTGCACCCCTGGCGGTGTTACATAGGGAATGGGCAAACGCTTGGAGTTTTCTTCGATGTTCACGGTAGAAACCACAAACCGGGTATCGTCGCTTGGATCTACAGGCACTATCACCCCGGGCTTGCGCAGGTCATTCAGGTAGCGGCGCCATTCGGCACGCACCATGTTGATGTACCCAAAACGCAACACCACCGGAGCTTCAAAACCCTTCACGAACATCCGCATGAATCGGATGCTCTTGAAATCGCTGATGTTGCCAACAGCCTTTTCAAACTGGCGAATGGGTATTTTGAACTGATACCAGGTTACGCGCTCTTTCTTGCCATTGCGCAGCGGAATGGGTTCCGACAACACCGTATCTGTCACATAGTTCTGACCAATACGCAAATCCTGCGGACTCAGCCTGATGCGGTATTGATAATAATCTTCACTCTGGTTCATGGTGAAGTCGCGGTTGATGTCTTCATCATTCGGAACCAGCGTTGCGGCTTTGGGCTGCCCGTTGGGGTATTTGTCCACGGTAGAATTTCCCTGCATCATGTTGAAGCGGCTGTAGCGCTCCAGGATGCTGCCGTTCGGATTGTCGAAAATGCCATCCAGGTAATGGAGGTAGTCATCACCGGCGGGATCGGTTACCGCTTGTTGGTAAATCTGCGAACCCGCGCCAAAACCAAGCTCCAGACCTTTCAGGTAGGCCGAATCCCAGAAACTGCGTTCTTCGTCATTGTTCAACCCATCCAAACCTTTGTCCTGGTTCACACGGGCGGCAGGGTCGTTTTCAAAGGCGTTGTTGATGGTGGGAATGGTGGGAACGAAACCAAACACACTGGTATCCTGATTCTGCCCCTGCCCTGCTTTGTCATATCCATTCTCAAAGCTCTTCCGACGGTCGGGAAGCACATCTTCCGAAATATTCCCCAAGTTGATGTACAAATCCCCTTTATTCTCCTGACCGGGCTTGTCGTAGATGAATGGATCGAGCACCCACAGTTCGATGTAATCAATGTTCGCCGCTTCAAAATCGTTGGTTTCAATCCTGCGCATGATGCCGGCCCAGGATTTCTTGGGATCCACAAAAGAACCATCGCTGTTCAGGTCGCTGATGTTGTTGTTGAAATTATACTGGCCGCGCTGAAAGGGGTTGAAATACAAATCCAGCGTGGGCAAAATGGTGGGCGTGCCTTGTGGAAACTGCCTCGCAGGAAAAACATAGCGCTGATCCACCTGCAACATGTAATGGTTGCTGAGGATGTTCGGATCGGTCTTGATGTTGGCTGGCATCAGCCCTTCCTGATAAAACAAAGGGTCGATGGTATAATAGGAAAGGCGGCCATGATGGTCCAGCCAGCGCATCTTGTTGTCGTTGCTCACCTCCGGAAACAAGTCGTTTTGCTTCTGCGGAATACTGGCCATGGTCCAGTTGGTGAACATCTTCAGGTCGTTGGTAATTTCTGCATTTTCGAAATCATCCATGTTGGAAACGCCTCTTTGCCGGCCCTGAGAACGGAAGTTGTGCGGAATGATTTTCGCGAATTCACCGTTCATCGTGATGGATGAAATTTCCTTGGTTTCCAGGAAGGGCAAGCGGTCGATCATCCGCGTAAGCCAGCGGCTCTTGGAATTATAGGTTGCGTCCAGTCCGAAGATGGTATTCAGCAGCGGCTCTTCATTGATGTTGGTTTTATTCACCAATGGCCGTTCGTACATGTGCATCACGGTACCGCCGAGCAGCAGTTTGTCGTTCACCTTGTAATCCAGGCGACTGCCTACCAGCGTCTTTTGCTGGATGTTGAACAGGGCCTGACTTTCCGTGCTCACCTTAATGACGGCACCACTTTGCAGCAGTCCCTGGTTGATGATGGAAACCATCCCCAAGCCGTAGTCAACGGTATAATCTGTTCCTTCCGACAATTGCCGCCCGTTGGCATAAACCTTCACGCTGCCGGGCTTCAGGTTGAATCCACCTACGGGGATTTGGGAACTGGAGTTCCCTTTAAAGCTTCCCTGCAGGAAGAATTTATTGTGTTTTACGTCCTGTTGTGCGAGCCATTTCGTGCTGTCGTACAGTGCATCAAAAGTGTAGTAATCAGCCAGGTCGGTATTGCTGCCAAATTGCTGACGGAGGTAATCGCCAAAAGGCTCCAGCACCGGAAAGATGATGCGGGCATATTGTGCCTGCAGGGTTACATCTTCCAAAGCATCAAACACCCCATCGGGTTTGGCCTCCATCTGTCGGTTGATTCGATCCAGTCCAAATACGCGCAGCAGGGGATTTCCATTGGCGAAGGCAGGGATGTCCTGCACCGGCAGGAAGTTGCAGTCGGCACCGCTGGTATCGTCGGCATAAATCACGTTCAGCTTGAAATCATTGGTGCTGAGGTTGTACGTGTTGAGCGAATAGATGTTTTTCATCATCAGATTCCAGATGGGAACCCGGGTCCTGATGATGGGACTTTTCAGCATTTTCAAGAACAACAGGTCGGTATTGTTCGGCGGCAAATCCCTGGAGAATTCCCCAACCTGAAATACCTGTCCATTGTAGGAATATTCAAAAGCAACCGCCAGTATTTCATCGTTGTTCAAGGGGGTATTCAGGGAGATATAGCCCAGACGGCGGTTGATGGTAAATTCTGTTTCGTTCAGCTGACGGGCGTAATTCAGGATGTCGTAATCCAATCCCTGCTCCAGCCGCCCGGCATATTTTGAAGAGATGCGGTCAATGGCGGTTGCCTTGCTGCGCACCGAAGGATCATTGCTGATGTCGGTGTACAACAGGTTCTGTTCATTATCGGCCGGCCTTTTACCGGGAACACCGCTGTTGAGTATCGGATTCCAGGG
The DNA here is from genome assembly GCA_041170785.1 of Bacteroidota bacterium. Lineage (GTDB taxonomy): Bacteria > Bacteroidota > Bacteroidia > NS11-12g > UBA955 > REEB481. The sequence goes on from JBEDND010000166.1 coordinate 7,613, forward strand.
TTCGCTTTCGCCCAAATCCATAAACGCCATCACATCGCGGGGGGTGGCAATGTCGGCATTGCGGTTGGTAACCCACACTTCCACCCTGTTGATGACCACGCTGGAATTCACCAGTGGCAAAGAAGCCAGTGCCTGCTCGTATTGTTCGCGAAAGAAATGGCTGAGGAAATAGTGTTTGTTCTGGTCGTAGTTGTCGGCCTGAATTTTAAACTCTGTGAGCTGCGCACCTCCGGTCACTTCTGTTTCGGTCGTTTGCCCTTTTTGCTGGGTAAAGATGGTGGCCACGCTGAGGCGTCCAAACTGCATCCGGGTTTTCACGCCAAACAGGGTTTGCCCGGCATTGATCAGGCTGCTGTTCAATGGCAGGCTCACATTGCCCAATGCTACTTCCTTCAGGATGTCGTCTTCCTTCCCCTGCCAGCCGAGGTTCGTCTGGTTGTCGAATTCGAACGTGGCATCGGTATCGTAGCGAATGCCCAGCTTCACCTTATTGCCTACGTTTCCGGTTACGTTGAGCTGAATTTTTTGGTCGAAGATGAAGTTGCCGTTGCGCTGTTGCCTTTTGCTGAACTGCGGATTTCGGATGGTGTTGAAGTTGCCGCCGAGGGTGATGGTGGCGGAGCCTGAAGGCTGAATGTCCACACCGCCGTCGCCAAATATTTTATTGAGTTCGGGATTGGAAATATTCAATCGCGGCTTCCAGCCGTCGGTTCCGGAAGATCCGGCTGCATAAGATTGTTGTGATCGCTGCCTGAAATAATCCTTGTTGCGCAGCTTTTGTTCCTGTTTTAGAAAATCCTCGTAGCTCTTCGATTCACCTGTGGGGAACCATAAATCCCCGATGCGTTTGTAGGTTTCGTACCTGCCCGAGTTGGAATTGTAGCGGATTTCCCTTTGAATTGGATCGGCCAAATCCAGGTTGTTCCCGTAGGAAGATGACTCATTGGGTTTTTTATCCCTGATGGGATAGCGCAGACTTCCCGAGTCGCCGGGAGCAACAGATTGCGCAGATGCCTCAGCGCCCAAAAGGGCGAGCGCAAGGAACATCCAGACCCGGATGTTGGGAAAAAGACTCACAGCTACACAGTGTAGGCGCATCACGTTAAACAAGGCTCGCAGAACTATTTTTTTTGTGTAGAACTGTTTCTATAGGCTTGATGTTGGGGTTCGAATTACGAATTAAAGAATTTTCAATGAATGTTTGATGAAATCTTCCACCATTAATGCCGAACCATGCTCTCGGGCAACTCTTGTCAGCGCCTTATCCACATTGGCACGTTGAAACCCAAGGGCGAGCAGTGCTTCTGCTGCTTCCTCCGCTGCGCTGAGTTCGGGGGCCACAAAACCGGCAGGCATCCGCCCGGTTTTAACACCCATCCGGTCGCGCAATTCGAGGATGATGCGTTGCGCCGTTTTTTCACCAATTCCTTTCACCGCCTTCAATAACGCAACATTCCCATTGAGAATTGCCCCCTGAAGCTCATCCGGTTGCAAACTGCTCAGCATCAGCATGGCGGTATTGTTTCCCACGCCGCTTACAGAAATGAGCAGGCGAAACATTTCGCGTTCCTGTGGCTGGGCAAAGCCATACAGCACCATGCCCACAGGCGCCTGATTTTCGATGCGAAAGCCAAGGTGCACGAAAACCCGTGCTTGCTTGTGCGCCCGCAATTGTTCATAGGTGTACAGGGAAATATGAATATGGTACCCCATGCCACCTGCACTCAGCACCAGTTGTGTAGGAGTAAGCTGTTCCAGATTCCCTTCAATGAACTCGTACATGACGCAAATGTACAATGTTCCCTAACTGCTTAGGGTGCATAAAAAAGGCCGTCAGGAAACCTGACGGCCTGTATATCACTTATTACCGATGTTACATCTGCTGCAACACTTCATTCATGGAGCGCACGGCAGCGGCGCTCTTCTCGAATAATGCCTGTTCATTGGCATCGAGGGAAACATCCACAATTTGTTCCCATCCATTCTTTCCAATGATTACCGGAACGCCCAGACAAATGTCGTTTTGTCCATATTCACCTTCCAGCTTCACACAGCAGGGGAACATTTTTTTCTGGTCGCATACAATGCTTTGTACCAATACAGCTACAGAAGCACCTGGAGCATACCACGCGCTGGTACCCAGCATGCCTGTAAGGGTGGCACCGCCAACCATGGTGTCGGCAGCAACCTTGGCAAGTGCGTCGGCTGCGATGAATTGTGACACAGGAACTCCGTTGTAGGAAGCCAAGCGGGTCAGAGGGATCATGGTGGTATCGCCGTGACCGCCTATCACCATGCCGTTCACATCACTCGCGGGTGCCTGCAGCGCTGTGCTCAGATAGTGCTTGAAGCGGCTGCTGTCCAGGATGCCACCCATGCCAATGATGCGGTTCTTGGGAAGACCGGTAGCCTTCAGCGCCAGATACGTCATGGTATCCATCGGATTGCTCACCACGATGATGATGGCTTCCGGAGAATGAGTCAGCACCTGCTCGGCCACCTGCTTTACGATGCCTGCATTGATGCCAATCAGTTCTTCGCGGGTCATGCCGGGCTTCCGCGGAATACCACTGGTAATCACCACCACGTCGCTGCCGGCAGTCTTGCTGTAGTCGTTCGTGCTGCCGGTAATTCTGGTATTGAAACCGTTCAGCGTTACTGTTTGCATCAAGTCCAGCGCTTTGCCTTCTGCAAAGTTTTCTTTAATGTCAAGCAACACTACTTCTGAAGCGAAGTCCTTCATGGCAATATATTCAGCGCAACTTGCGCCAACATTGCCTGCCCCGATGATACTGATTTTGGCCATTGATGTAATCTGTTTCAGGCCGCGAATTTAGGCAAGCGGAAGGGATAGAACAGACAAGGAAAACGGACTTTTTTGAATTTGATTTCCTGCTTGTGCGTTGTTGTTGGTTTGTTGCATTGCCTATTTACAACCAGTCCGATGTTTGGGGGGACTTACAGGATATCCATGTACTCTTTCAAAAGCAATAGCAAAGGGAACGGCCTCCCCGCATCGCAGGCTTGCGGGGCAAGATAGGCTGGAAGGTTGGGAGCGCTGCAAGCAGGTGCTAAATGCAAAGGAAGCTCCGAGCCTGCGAGGAGATCACCTGCAGCATTCACCTTCTTGCAAGCGTATGACCTTTCAGACTTATCAGCCTTGATTTTTTGCTTACTTTTTCATCAAGGAAAAAGTAAGATGCAATAAGGTAATAACTGACTTATGGTGCTCTAGATAAAATTCATTTAAAGCACGGACACCTTCTTGACTGGATAAGTTGGAGCGGGTGTGCTGGTTCGTGGTTCGAGAGCCTCACCATGACAGAGGATTTCACCCCAACTCCACCAACTCACTCGAACGCAAGGCGGTATCGTACAGGGCGACCGTTGGTGTGCCAAGAACGCCGGCTACTTCGCCCGGGTTCAGGAAGAGGCAACTTCCGAAGCGCTGCTTTTCCGCTTTGTGGGTATGTCCGGCGAAGACGGCATCGAACCAGCCGGTTCGGGCCAGCGGGATGGCATAAAACGGATAATGCGTGATGCAGATACGCACGCCGTCCAGGGTGATGAGCTGCTGCTCGTCGCCTCCGTATTCGCCATAGATTCGGAATTGCGGATTGCCGGCCACGGCACGCGTGATGGCGAAGCGGTCGCCGTCGTTGTTGCCGTACACCGCATGCACGGGCCCGTTCCATTCCGCCAGCCGGCGGGCACTGAACGGGGAACAGAAATCGCCGCAAAACACCAATTCCTGCGCGCCGCGTTCCCGGAACAGTTCCAGGGCACGGTCCAGGTGCTGCAGGTTGTCGTGTATATCAGACAGAATGCCGATGATCATGAAAGAAGGGTAGCTAAGTTGCCGCAAAATAACCACGGAGCAGCGTAATTTTGTGGACGTTTTTTCGACTGAAGTCTTATGGCCATTATCATCACCGATGAATGCATCAACTGCGGCGCCTGCGAGCCGGAATGTCCCAACCATGCCATCTATGAAGCAGGCGTGGACTGGGCCATCGCCGACGGCAATACCGTAAGTGGCAACTATACCCTGCTGAACGGAAATATGGTGGACGCCCATGCCAAACAAGGGCCCATCAGCAACGAAGTTTATTACATTGTTCCCGACAAATGCACCGAGTGCATCGGCTTCCATGAAGAGCCGCAATGCGCTGCGGTTTGTCCGGTAGATTGCTGCGTTCCCGACCCCGACCACCGGGAAACTGAAGAAGACCTGCTTGCGCGCAAGGAGCGTCTGCATCTTTGATGGGTTCTTTGATACGCTGCTGCGTTTCCTGGGCGCCCCTGCGCAGGGAAGCCGACAGCCGCAGCGAAATGATCAGCGCCCTGCTGTTTGGGGAAGGTGCTGAAGTTCTGGAAACGTCCGGCGACTGGTTCTTCGTGGAAACCCTGTTTGACCGATACCGCGGTTGGATCAGCAAGATGCAAACGGAAACAACGGAAAACACCTCCCCGCTTCACATCGTCCGGGAAGCATTGCACCTGAACAACGGAAGACATCGGTTTTATCTTCCCGCAGGAAGCGAAATACCGGAGGGTACCAACCTGCGCATCGGCGAGGAAACCTATCCCCTGCCGGATCTTACTTATACGCCCATGATGTCTGTGCGCAGCCAGATGTTGGAGGAAGCGCGGAACTGGATGGGCGCTCCTTACCTCTGGGGCGGCAGAACCATCTGGGGCTGCGATTGCTCCGGATTCGTGCAGGTGCTGGCCAAAATCCACGGCATCAGTTTGCCGCGCGATGCCTCACAACAGGTTTCCTGCGGAAAAGAAGTAGCCTTCGAGCAGCAACATCCCGGCGATTTGGCCTTCTTCCACAACGAACAAGGCGCCATTGTGCACGTGGGCATCTGCACCGGAGGCCACAGCATCATCCACGCCAGCGGGCAGGTGCGGGAAGACATGCTCGATGAGCGCGGCATCTTCCACGAAACCGAAAACCGCTACACCCACCGACTGCACAGCATCAGAA
>JBEDND010000167.1:0-6486 GCA_041170785.1 Bacteroidota bacterium
CGGTGTATCTGTTCAGTCAGGATTTTACCGTTTTTGGCGGATCACTCAGCGAAACACATGCCCAGAAAATATGCAGGGTGATGGATCTGGCCATGGAAAATGGCGCACCACTCATAGGGCTGAACGACAGCGGTGGCGCACGAATACAGGAAGGTGTGGTTTCATTGGGTGGATATGCAGACATCTTTTACCGAAATGTGCAGGCCTCCGGTGTCATTCCGCAGCTTTCTGCCATCATGGGACCTTGTGCCGGCGGCGCGGTTTATTCTCCGGCACTCACTGATTTCATCCTGATGGTGGAACATACCAGTTACATGTTTGTAACAGGCCCGAATGTGGTGAAAACAGTCACCAATGAAGAAGTGAGCAGCGAGGATCTTGGCGGCGCGTCTGTGCACAGCACCAAAAGTGGCGTGGCACATTTTGCATCGGCCAACGAAGCCGAAGCCATCCGCACACTGAGGAATATCCTTTCATATGTTCCCCAAAACTGCGAAGAACAGGCGCCGGCCATTCCATACCAATCCGGAGCTTCTGAAATACGCGAGGTGTTGAAAAGCATTGTGCCCGATCATCCCAATCAGCCTTACGACATGCGCGAGGTAATTGCCGGTGTGGTTGATGACGATAGTTTCCTCGAGGTTCATAAAGATTTTGCACCCAACATACTCGTGGGCTTTGCCCGCCTGGCCGGACGCAGCATTGGCGTGGTAGCCAATCAGCCTGCGCATCTGGCCGGGGTTCTTGATGTGCATGCCTCCCAAAAAGGTGCCCGCTTCGTGCGCTTCTGCGATGCCTTCAATATACCCCTGTTGGTGTTTGAAGATGTTCCCGGCTTCTTGCCAGGAACCGATCAGGAGTGGAACGCCATCATCACCAATGGCGCGAAGCTGCTCTATGCGTTTAGTGAAGCTACCGTGCCGCGCATCACCGTAATCACACGGAAAGCCTACGGCGGTGCTTATGATGTAATGAACAGCAAGCACATCGGAGCCGACATGAACTATGCATGGCCGGGTGCAGAGATTGCGGTGATGGGTGCCAAAGGCGCTGCTGAAATTATCTTTAGAAAAGAAATTCAGTCGGCAGAAAATCAGGAGCAGGCCTGGCTGGAGAAGGAAAAGGAATACAGCGAACTGTTTGCCAATCCCTACCGCGCCGCTGAACGTGGATACATCGACGAAGTCATTTATCCTGAAGAAACCCGGGCGCGTTTAATTGCGGCCTTCAGCATGCTTGAACATAAAGTCCGCAATCTTCCCAGGAAAAAACACGGGAATATTCCCCTTTAAGCAATTCTTTTCAGGTAAATTCCTGACCTCGGTCAAAAGGCAGGCCTTATCGATGGCTGAATTTTGTGGAGATGGTCAGGAAAAGACTGCTTACCATATTGCTTTCCAGTTTGTTGCTGCCGGCACTCCACGCTGCCGATACCTTGGCAACAAGGAACGGCCTGAAGTATCAGGATTCAACCGAACGACCTGCATTTGCAGAAAAGGATGTGTTCATCTCCGTAGCCTATGGATTCGGTAATTTTCTGCGCAGCACATTTGAAGCCGGTGATCTATCGAAAGAGCAGCAAGTGCGTACGGCCATTGGTCCGCTGATGGCAAAAGGAGCCTGGGCTTTAAGTTCGAATCTGGATTTTGGTGTGCATCTGGCATTTATGTCGCTAAAGAATGAATGGACTGACACAGCTGCGCGCAGCAGCGGAACCGGCACATACACCGGTTGGAGCGCCTTGGCACGGGTAAATTACCACCTGAAGCCGGGAAGATTTTTTGATCCCTATCTTGGATTCGGGGTTGGCTACCGGCGCGACCGAATCAAAGAAACCAGCACAAACCCTTCAAGCGGAAACAAATTTGAAGAAAACATCTTGCTTATTCCTTTCAATCTGGGCATGGATGTAACCATCGGCTTCCGATTGATGGCCACGGAGCATCTGGGCATCATGATGGAAACCGGGATAGCAAAAGGGATTGTGCAGCTGGGTTTGGTTTACAGACCATAATTTCTAAGTATTTTCAGGTCTGTATAGGGCCTAAAAAGAGATTGCACGCCATGTGCGCTTTTTTTTCTTTCTTTGCCCCTCATTTCAAGATTGAAAAACATGGATTTGAAAGAGATACAGGCACTGATCCGATTTGTGTCTTCACAGGGGGTTGATGAAGTGGAAATCAGTCAAAAAGACTTTAAACTGGTCATCAAGAAAAATCCGGCAGCTGTAACAACGGTAGCCCAGGTTCAAGCGGTTCCGGTAGCACAGGCAATGCCTGCAGCTCCTGCTGCGGCACCCGCTGCTCCTGCTGCACAGGTAGCACCTGCCGCTGAAACAAAAAGCAACCTGATCACCATCAAGTCGCCCATGATTGGCACATTTTACCGTTCACCCAATCCGGATTCACCATTCTTTGTAAACGTAGGTGATGAAGTTAAGCCCGGTAAACCGGTGTGCATCATCGAAGCGATGAAGCTGTTCAATGAGATCGAGAGCGAGGTGAGCGGCCGCATTGTAAAGGTATTGGTTGACAACGCTTCTCCCGTTGAATACGATCAGCCCCTGTTCCTTGTAGAACCGGCATAAGCAAGCTTTTCATGTTCAGGAAAATTCTAATCGCCAATCGCGGGGAAATAGCCCTGCGTATCATCCGTACCTGTAAGGAAATGGGCATTAAAACGGTGGCTGTGTACAGTACCGCCGACCGCGACAGCCTGCATGTGCGCTTTGCCGACGAAGCCGTGTGTATTGGCCCGCCTGCCAGCAGAGACAGTTACCTCAACATGCCCAGAATCATTGCAGCTGCAGAAATCACCAACGCCGACGCAATCCACCCGGGTTATGGGTTTCTGAGTGAAAACGCCAAGTTCAGCGGACTGTGTCGTGACCACGGCATCAAGTTCATTGGTGCAACGCCTGAGCAAATTGATGCCATGGGCGATAAATCAAATGCCAAGGATACCATGAAGAAAGCGGGCGTGCCAACCATTCCCGGTTCTGATGGCTTGCTGGATAACTTGCAGGAAGCAAAAAACATTGCCGGAACCATTGGTTATCCGGTGATCATCAAGGCTACTGCAGGTGGCGGAGGAAGAGGCATGCGGATTATTTGGGCTGAAGATGAATTGGAAAATGCATGGAACAGCGCCAAGCAGGAAGCCGGTGCAGCCTTCGGAAACGATGGCCTGTACATGGAAAAATACATCGAAGAACCCCGCCACATTGAAATTCAGGTGGCCGGCGACCAATACGGCAAGGTTTGTCACCTCAGTGAACGTGATTGCTCCATACAAAGGCGCCATCAGAAACTGATTGAGGAAACGCCTTCACCATTCATGACACCTGAACTCCGGGAAAAAATGGGCGCTGCAGCCAAGGCCGCCGCTGAAATCATCAAATATGAAGGAGTGGGAACGGTAGAGTTTCTGGTGGATAAACACCGGAATTTCTACTTCATGGAAATGAATACCCGAATTCAGGTGGAGCATCCGGTTACCGAGGAGGTCATCAATTACGACCTGGTAAAGGAGCAAATCCTGATTGCCGCCGGTTTCCCCATTTCGGGTAAGGATTATATTCCTTTGAAACATGCCATTGAATGCAGGATCAACGCGGAAGATATCTACAACAACTTCCGACCCAGTCCTGGCACAATTACCTCCATGCACAAACCAGGTGGACATGGAACCCGTGTGGATTCGCATATTTACGCAGGATATACCATTCCTCCGTTTTACGACAGCATGATTGCCAAGTTGATTGTTTCTGCCCAAACCAGGGAAGAAGCCATCGTGAAAATGGAACGTGCGCTCGGGGAATTCATCATTGAAGGTGTGAAAACAACCATTCCGCTGCAACAACAAATCATGCAGAACGAAGAATTCAGGAAAGGCAATTTCACTACCGCCTTCATGAATACCTTCGACATCAAGTAATCAGTTTTCCCTCGCGAGCGAGCGCGTAAAATTGTGTTCCCACCTGTGTTTGTGACAGGTGTTTTTCCAAACGGTCAGCATGCGTATCGCTGATGATGATTTGCCCGAAATCTCCGGAGGATACCAACTCCATCAATGCTTGTGCCCGGGATTCATCTATTTTTTCGTAAACATCGTCAAGGAGTAGAACTGGTCTTTGTTTCTTATGCTGCAAAAAGTATTGGTATTGTGCTGCTTTCAATGCCAGTACGAAGCTCTTTACCTGGCCTTGTGAACCAAACCGTTTCAAGGGGTGACTGTTCAAGGTAAAAAGAACGTCATCGCGATGCGGGCCTTTTGTGGTGCGTTCAAGGATTACATCCCTATGGCGATGTTCATCGTATAAATCCTGGAGGTTTTTTTCGGCTAAATCGCTTTGGTATTGCAGGCCAGCCAGTTCTTGTGCCCCGCTGATACGTTCATAGGCAAACTGAAAGTATGGCTGCAACTCGGTAAAGAAGGCGCTGCGCTGCACATATATTTTTCTGCCGGCCTCTGCCAAACGGTGTTCAATGGCTTCAAAGAGCAGGGGGTCGGCAGGCCTTCCTTTCAATGCTTTAAGCAATGCATTCCGCTGTTCCAGTCCATATTTGTATTGCACGAGTGCTTCCAGATAGTCCCTGTGCGTTTGGCTGATGGTCAGATCGATGAACCGTCTTCGCTCTTCGCTTCCGCCCCAAACCAGTTCCACGTCATTAGGTGCAATCATCACGGTTTGCAGGAGTCCGATATGATCCATGATGCGGTCATATGTTTTCCCATTTCTTTTGATCGTTTTTTTCCCGTGGCTGGGAACGTGAATCACTATTTCTTCCTGCGTGTCGCCATGGGTGAAAATTCCCCTGAGCGTAAAAAAATCAGCATGATGCCGAAGCAATGGTGCATCAATTCCGTTGAAATAGCTTTTACAATTGGCCAGGTAATGCACCGCGTCGAGGATGCTGGTTTTACCTGCCCCATTTGGCCCGGTAATGCCATTAACACCCGAGCAGAAATCCAGCGTGAGCGATTCGTGGTTGCGGTAATTGATCAGGTGCAAACGCTGTAGTTCCATTGGTACAAAATTAAGCCTTCCGGTTTAGGCCTCTTTTGTATGTTTGCAGTTGCTTAATTATGGGTAAAAACGCCAAAAACGGGTTCAGCAAAGAACAATACCTCTACTGGTTCGAGCAGATGATGCTGGTTCGTCGCTTTGAAGAGAAAGCAGCGCAGTTGTATGGTCAGCAGAAAATTAAGGGTTTCTGTCACTTGTATATCGGTCAGGAGGCCATCACCGCAGGCATGATGACCGCCATTACCAAAGAAGATTCCGTAATCACAGCTTACCGTGATCACGGTCATGCTTTAGCTGTGGGAATTTCACCCAATGCGGTAATGGCCGAGTTGTACGGAAAAGCAACAGGCTGCACCAAAGGCAAGGGCGGCAGCATGCACATGTTCAGCAAAGAGCACAACTTCTATGGCGGTCATGGTATTGTAGGTGGTCAGATTCCATTGGGTGCAGGAATTGCCCTTGCAGAGCAATACAGGGGAACAAAAAATGTTTGTTTGACCTTTATGGGCGACGGAGCTGTTCGTCAGGGAGCCTTGCATGAAACCTTCAACATGGCCATGCTGTGGAAACTTCCGGTAGTGTTCATCTGCGAAAACAACGAATACGCCATGGGAACCTCGGTGGAACGGACTACCAATATGCCTGACATTTATAAAATTGGCAGCGCTTATGACATGCCTTCGTTTCAGGTTGATGGAATGACTCCGGAATCCGTTCATGAAGCAATTTATCAGGCGTGTGAACAGGCACGTGCCGGCAATGGTCCTACCTTCCTGGAAATCAAGACCTATCGCTACCGCGGCCATTCCATGAGTGATCCGGCAACGTATCGCACCAAAGAAGAGGTGAACGATTACAAACAGCGTGATCCCATTGAAACTACCAGAGCGAAAATCCTGAAGATGAAATATGCCACCGAGCAGGAACTCGAACAAATCGAGGAAAGAATCATTGAACAGGTGAATGAAAGTGTGGTGTTCTCTGAAAATAGTCCATACCCAGATCCTTCAGAACTGTTTACTGAGGTGTATGTGGAGCATGATTATCCGTTCATCACGGAGTGAAATTTGGCTGAGGAGGTAAAATCATTATTTTCGCGGGGTTATTAAAAATGTCTGAATCACAGAATTTCTTTTCCGGCCTGAATCAAAAAATCACCGACTGGTATGCGGTGAACAAGAAAAAGGTAAACCTGATATCCATTTCAGTGGTTGCTTTGGCGGGCCTGTATCTTGGATATCGTTATTACTGGATTCCATCTCAAGAAAAAGAGGCTCAGTCCTACATCTTTAAAATAAGGTCTGTATTCTTCAAAGATTCATTCCAAACGGTGCTGAAAGGCGGAAAAGGGTTCCCCGGAGCACCTGAGTTGGCCGATGATTACGGCGCCACCCAGTCAGGTAAAGAGGCTGCACTGATGGCCGGAATCAGCTACCGCATGACCGGGAAATTTGATG
>JBEDND010000168.1:0-3189 GCA_041170785.1 Bacteroidota bacterium
TGAACGAGCAACAACCCAAATCGGTATTGCTTGCTGCCGGATCAGAAGTACAGGTAGCCTGGAAACGCCACCGCATTCAACAGCCATGATTCAAGACCACGAATTAGACAGAGTGATTGAAATGGCCTGGGAAGACCGTACCCCTTTCGAAGCCATTCATGCCCAATTCGGCCTCTCGGAAGCCGCCGTTATTGCCCTGATGCGCAAACAACTGAAACGCAGCAGCTTCAACCTTTGGCGAAAACGGGTAAACAGCGGCGTGAGCCAGAAACACGCCAAAATCCGCAACCCGGAAATCAACCGTCATCGCTGCAGCCGACAAAAGGCTATTTCCGGAAACAAAATCAGCAAGCGCCACTGATTTCCTGCCTTGACCCAACTTCCGCAGCTGTGTGCAAACCCTTGCAGCAAAGGAATATGGCCGCGTTCTTTCTTCAAAACAAAAATCCCGTTTCTCCCTAAATTCGCGCCATGTACGGAGCCTTCAAAGATTTCCTGACTGCCGAGCTGAATGCCATCGAAGCCGCAGGTTTGTATAAACGCGAACGCATCATCGTAGGTCCTCAGGATGCGGTGATTCGCCTCGACAACGGCGCGGAAGTCATCAATTTCTGCGCGAACAACTACCTCGGACTGAGCAGCCATCCACGAGTTGTGGAAGCAGCCAAGCGCGCCATCGACAGCCACGGATTTGGCATGAGCAGCGTGCGCTTCATCTGCGGAACTCAGGACATCCACAAGGAGCTGGAAGCAAAGATTGCTTCTTTCTACGAAACTGAAGATACGATCCTGTATGCAGCGGCATTCGACGCCAACGGCGGTGTATTCGAACCGCTGCTCGGCGAGGAAGATGCCATCATCAGCGATGCGCTGAACCACGCCAGCATCATTGACGGGGTGCGCCTCTGCAAAGCCCGTCGCTACCGCTACGCCAACAACAACATGGCCGAGCTGGAAGAACAACTGCAAAAAGCCAATGCGGAAGGCGCGCGCTTCAAACTGATTGTGACCGACGGCGTGTTCAGCATGGACGGCTATGTGGCTCAACTCGATAAAATCTGCGACCTGGCAGAAAAATACAATGCCCTGGTGATGACCGACGAATGTCACGCTGCCGGCTTCATCGGAAAGACAGGCCGTGGCACACCTGAATACTGCAATGTGATGGGCCGCGTGGACATTATCACCGGAACCCTCGGCAAAGCGCTGGGCGGCGCCATGGGCGGCTACACCACCGGCAAGAAAGAAATCATTGCCATGTTGCGTCAGCGCAGCCGTCCCTATCTGTTCTCCAACTCTTTGGCACCCAGCATTGTGGGCGCAAGCATAGAAGTGTTCAACATGCTGACCGAAACCACCGCCCTGCGCGACAAGCTGGAGGCCAATGTGAAACGCTTCAAAGAAGGAGTAAAAGCAGCCGGTTTCGACTACAAAGACGGCGACAGCGCCATCGTGCCCATCATGTTGTACGACGCCAAACTGAGTCAGGTGATGGCCGACAAGCTGTTGGATGAAGGCATTTATGTGATAGGCTTCTTCTATCCCGTGGTGCCCAAAGATCAGGCGCGTATCCGTGTGCAGCTGAGCGCCGCACATGAGTTTGAGCATATTGACCGCGCGGTAGCTGCCTTCACCAAAGTGGGCCGCGAACTCGGCGTGCTGCAGTCTTGATGAAGGGCTGAGTCCGCGTGATTTGCTCAGTTACGCATGAGCATTTGTAGTGCTTCTTCCGCAAATAGCAATACTCCCATACAGCTAAAACGCTGTACGTAATCATCTGCTTCTTTCACCACACGCTTGCCTCCCAGCAGGATGATGGTTCCCGATTTGCTGTATTGGTTTTGAAACTCGGTTAAATCCATGTGCAGCAAAGAACCAAGCAGGGTATCTGCATGATGACCTATCATCTTTATTCAATAGCCGATTAAACTTACCCGCAGGAATAAGGTCTAACCGTGCATGAAACACTTATTGTTCCTTTTACAATATGTACGGTATCTGTTTGTCATGGCACTGGCCACGGTTTCAGCAAATAATGGCTTGGCTCAGGCGCCGAACATCCTGCTTGGGCGGCCTACGGATACCTCGGTCACAGCCAGCATCATCTTCCCAGCCAACCGATTTTTTTATCTTGAATTCGGTGAGGTGCCGGGTAGTTATTCCCAAACCACGCCAGTGATGCAGGCCACTGCAGGTGTTCCTGATGAGGTGCTTATGAATAAACTCAAACCGGATGCGCAGCATTGGTACCGTGTGCGCCATAACTCCGTGAACAGCGGTGTATTTGCGGCTACGCCGGAATACACATTTCATACCCAACGCAAGCCGGGTTCAACCTTTACCTTCACCATAGAGGCCGATGAACACTTATATGATAAAAAGGGCGTAGACAATATGTTTCGCGTCACCCTGGGCAATCAGGCGGCAGACAAACCGGATTTCATGCTTTCACTGGGTGATATTTTCGGTGATGACCACAATTGGCGAACCATTACCTCCCAGGAAGTTGAACAGTTGCATCAGCAATACAGGCCATTTTTTGGGGAAATATGTCATTCCATTCCCTTTTATGTTTGTTTGGGTAACCACGAAGGCGAAAACGATTACTACGAGCTTCAAAATCCCGGATCCAACCTCTCGGTTTGGGGTACTCAATGGCGGAAATACTATTACCCGAATCCTTATCCGAACGGCTTTTACACCGGAAACGAAGACCTTGAACCTTACGGCATCGACCATCCGGAGAACTACTATTCCTGGGTATGGGGCGATGCGCTGTTTGTGGTGCTGGATGTGTATCGCGACCAGTGCGACACCTCTGATAAACCAATCAAATGGGCCTGGTCGCTGGGGAAGAAGCAATACGACTGGCTCAAGAACACCTTAGAGGGGAACAACTCCAAGTACAAGTTTGTGTTTGCACACCATATACGAGGACAGGGTCGCGGCGGCATTACCAATGCCACCCAGTTTGAATGGGGCGGCCTGGATAACAAGAAGGACAACTTTGCCATCTACAGACCGGGTTGGGCCAAACCCATCCACAGACTGTTCGTAGACAACAAAGTGAACATCTTTTTCCAGGGTCATGACCATGTGTATGCCCATGAAGAGCTGGATGGTGTAACCTATCAGGCCTGTCCGATGGCGGCGGATTCTACTTATAAGATCGGGATGACGGATAATGGT
>JBEDND010000169.1:0-16640 GCA_041170785.1 Bacteroidota bacterium
CGGCAATGCACGGCTTAAGCCGAGCAGGGCAGGAATGGTTTCGAACAAATCAACCGCCTGAACCAAGGAAGTAGAAACACGTCCCGGAGCTTGTACAGATGGACCAGAAATCAACAACGGAACATGAATACCATACTCGTAAATGGTTCCCTTCACCCGGGAAGTGTCGCTGATTTGTGCGGTTTGTTTGGAATTCCCGTTGTCGCCAATGAAGATGATGTCGGTGCTGTCGAAGCGATTCATGCTGCGCAGGGAATCAAACAGTCTGCCTATTTCGTGATCCATGGCCTGAACCATTGCTTTGAAATAAGCTTTTGGTTTTGCCCGGATGTCCTGTGTTGTGCCGCTCAGGCCGTTGTAGCTGTGCAGGTCAGCCGGGGGCAGATGGTATGGTGCATGGGGCGCGTTGAAGGCCAGCCAAAGAAATGCAGGGTTACTTCCCTGAGCACGGAGCCAACTGATGGCATTGTTCACCTGTTCCGTGGTGGCATAGGTTGTGACTGTACTGTTCAGGCCGTTGGTGTTTTTGGTCCAATTGGTGTAACTGGGAAGGGCACCAATGAATGGGCCCTCGAAATGTTGAAACCCGAAGTAAAGCGGCAGTTTCAAGTTGCTTGCAGGTGTAGGATTGCTCAGGTGCCATTTGCCAATTTGCGCCCTGCCTATGCCAGGTGCAGCGTCGCGTATGCGCTGAGCCAGTGTGTATTCGCCGCTGTCCAGTGCTTTACTGCCCTGACTTACCACGGCACCTATCCCCGTGCGGAAACCATACCTTCCGGTGAGTATTGCTGCGCGTGTGGATGAACAGAATGGATTGTTGCGGCATTGGGTGAACAATACACCTTGCGCCAATAATGAGCGCAGTTGCGGCACGGCAACGGTGTCGGCATGTTCCGGATAGAATCCTATATAATCAGGGCTGAGGTCGTCGGCGATGATCAGCACCACATTGCGTTGCGACAGCAGCATCGCTGGCAGAAAGACGAGGCTAAAGCCCAAGAGCATGAGGTGTTTTTTCATGAATTGGAATGTGTTTTTGATGCTGCCCGCTGCAAATGGTTCAATCGCCTGTTATGGTGTTTACGCCTGCCAACAGCTTATAATGCGCGGATGCAGAAACATGCCTGCTGAATCATCTCCGGGGTCACATCCAAATGGGTCACAAAACGTATTTGATGGGTTCCGGTTGGTACAGCCTTGATGCCTTGCTGATACAGTTTCTGAATGATTTCAGCTGCGCTGTGTGCCGCTTTGAGGTTAAATATTACAATATTGGTTTCTACGGGCATCACAGCATCAACTACTGTGCTGTCGCGCAGAGCCGTTTCGAGCATCCGCGCATGCCGGTGGTCTTCTTCCAGGCGCGCCACCTGATGTTTCAGGGCATAAAGTCCGGCGGCGGCCAGGAATCCGGCTTGCCGCATGCCTCCGCCCATCACTTTGCGGCAACGTCGGGCTTCTTTAATGAACGCAGAAGTGCCAAGCAGCAAACTGCCCACAGGCGCGCCCAGCCCTTTGCTCAAACATACAGATATCGAATCGAAGATCTGACCGAGTTGTGCTGCTTCCTGTCCGGTGGCCAACATGGCGTTGAATATGCGTGCACCATCAAGATGCAGCGGCAGATGGCGCGTATTGCAGAGTTCT
This sequence comes from Bacteroidota bacterium, assembly GCA_041170785.1. GTDB lineage: Bacteria > Bacteroidota > Bacteroidia > NS11-12g > UBA955 > REEB481. The sequence goes on from JBEDND010000169.1 coordinate 1,648, forward strand.
CTGATTTCCTGCAATGTTTGCAACTCATAGCAACTGCCACCACCTCGGTTGGCGCTGTGTTCCAGACTTACCAACGCGGTGCGGGCGCGGTGCACATCGTCCGGGTTGATGGCCTCTTCAATCTGCGCTGCCGAAATTCGACCCCGATCACCGGGAATCAGCCTGGGCTGAACGCCGCTGTTCCGCGCCATGCCACCACCTTCATACACATAAATATGCGACAATGATTCACAAATAACTTCATCGCCGGGGCGGGTATGTACCATGATGGCAATCTGGTTGGTCATGGTTCCGCTCGGACAAAACAGTGCAGCTTCCATACCAAACAAGGATGCGGCATACGATTCCAGTTCGTTGACACTGGGATCTTCTCCAAAAACATCATCGCCAACCTGTGCCTGCATCATGGCTTCTAACATGCCGGAGGTAGGACGGGTAAAGGTATCGCTGCGCAGATCTGTGAAATTCATGTTCAGGACGCAATATCCTTGGTTTTTACTGAATCGGAACTGCTGAATTTGGGATACAGGTTTTGAAAAAGGGTTTGATTACAGCTAAGTGTTCAATGTACACTAAGATGAAAAATTATGCTTACGTTTGCAATGCACAAGGTATTCACCTTGGGAATCCCGCAGGCTTCTTAACCTTGAGGGGTTCTTCATAACACTTTATCGAGGTCCCGGAAACGGGACTTCGGTATTTATGGCGTTTCACCAGTTTGTTTGGCCGATTCCAGAAAGTATTGATGGAGTTGCATTACCTGTTTGATGAGGGAATGGCTGCCGTCGTTCTGGATTACTGCGTCGGCGCGGTCGATTAATGCTTCCTGGGGCATTTGTGAGGCCATGCGCTTGAGGATGTCTTCATCAGAAAGCTTGTCGCGTTCTTTGACGCGCTGCAAACGCAAGGCCAATGGTGCGGTCACTACCACAACGGTATGCACTTGTTTATAGCTGCCGGATTCAAACATGATGGCGGCCTCTTTAATCACATAGGGTGCATCTTTTTGAAGGGCGCACCAAGTTTCAAAATCCTGAAATACCGCAGGATGAACTAGGCTGTTCAGCAGCTCCAGTTTTTCAGGATTTCCGAAAACGCTTTGTGCCAGGAAGGGTCTGTTGGGTTCGCCGTTCAGATAACTTTCCGGACCAAAAGCGTCCTGCACGCGTTTGATCAATGCCGCATCTTCGCGCATCAGTCTTTTCGCCGCTTGGTCGGCAGCGTACACAGGCACACCCAGATGTGCAAACAGGCGGCATACGGTAGATTTACCACTGCCAATTCCACCGGTTATGCCTACGCGCAACAAGGCTTTAGTCGCCTTTTTCTTCTGATTTGGCCACCTTTCCGGATTCCGGATAAGCGCTTTTGGTCATTTCGAAGCTTACCGCAGCTTTTTCAAACTTTACACGGTTGCCACTTTCAGTTTCCAGGGTTAAGGTTTGCTCCTGGATGGAAACCACCTTTCCGTGCATGCCGCCGGTGGTTACTACGTGATCGCCTTTTTGAATTTCGCTGAGGAAGTTCCGCTGTTTTTTCTGCTTGCGCATTTGAGGCATGATCATGAACACGTAAAAAACGGCCATAATCAAAATCAGGGGCAGCATCTGCGACCATCCGCCGGTATTTCCAGCCTCTAACATCATGTGGTTCATAGTTTTATTTTTTAACAACAAGCGCACGGAACGTGAGCTTCACTGTTTCTACGGTTGAGTTTTGGAAAAATACATCTACGTATTTGGTGTTTTCAATACCATTGGGTTCACCCCGACCGGAAGAATTAAACACAGTTTCTACGTAGCCTTCACCACCGGGAGGTATCACTTCTTTTGACCAACTGGGGGAAGTACATCCACAAGCGGCCTGAACATCAGAAATGACCAAATCTCCTTTGCCTACGTTGGTGAATTTGAACTTGTGGCGCACGGATTCACCATCGGTGATTTTCCCAAAATCGTGGTATTCAGATTCAAATTTTGCCCAACCTCGGTTGCTGGTATCTCCCTGTGGATTTTCTGCGCTGGCCGTGTTGTTGTCTATTTTATCGGGGGTGATTTTCTGACCACCACTGTTACATGCTGCTGCAAAGGCTGCTGTCAGGATGAGTATTCCGGTGCTGAATTTCATAAAAGTTGTTGTGCAAATTTAACCAAAGGAGGGAACTGAAGTTGCTCAGCTTTCGCGCAAGCCCCTGCCTATTTTCTGCATGTGTCCTTCTTCCTGAAGACTGATGCGCAACTTGTCCAGAATGCCGTTGATGAAGCGGCTGCTGTTTGGGGTAGAATATTCTTTAGCTATTTCCAGGTATTCATTGATGCTCACCTTGGGTGGAATATGCGGGAAGAACAGGAATTCAGCGATGGCCATTTTCATAATCACCATGTCCACCAGGGCAATTCGTTCGGTATCCCAGTTGCTGGATGCTTTTTTAATGTGCGCTTCCAGGGCGTCTTCACGGTTGCAAACCAGGGCAAAGAGGGTGGTAGAGAATTCTATTTCATCATCGGTTTTGCGCATGGTGGCAGCCAGGGTTACCTGGTCGCCTTTTGCAGCTTCAAGGGTCTTGTAAACCACACGCCACAGCTGTTGTTCATCATCGTACCAGGCTGGATAAAGTTCTTCCATCAGGTCGTTGAAAAACTCGCTGGCATTCATCAGGTAGTCCATCAGTTGCAGCAGGAATTCCTGTTGCATCGCAAAATCAGGTTTGTCGAATACCAGATAGTCGCGTACAAAATCCTGATTCTTAAGGTCGCTCCAAAGTGCATCAAAAGAGCCTGCGGCCTGATCCCAGCTGAAGGCGCTGCTTCTGCCACTTTTGGCAACAGTTTCTTCCAGGGTGGAAGCCAAACCATTGTTGTTGAGCACCAGGCACTGGCGGATATGGTCTTTGTCGGGAAAAAATTTCTGACGTTCCAAATCGGCTTCGCTGTTCAGGAAATCTCTGAAAGCGGCCGGAAACTGTAATAAGAACAGGTAGTAAGCTTCAAATTGAAACAACTGCTCCAGCAATTGCTCTTTCCCCTTCTGCACCTGGTCAGACTCCTGCTGCTTGTAGCTGTACAAAGCCTGCAGTGTCTTGATCCTGATCAACCTCCTTGAAAGCATAGAACTTTAACGGGGGGCAAAGGTAAACTTCTAACAGGCGCTTATCAAAGGATTGCGCCAACTTAAACCAAAAAGCTGATCTTGTGCTCCTGCCCGCCTATGTTAAACGTGTCGCCAACTTTCAAACCGCGCACGGTTTGGCCCAATGGGCTCAGCGTCGAAACCACCAATACCGAATGACCGGATACATTCAGTTTACCAATGCCGGTGGCCAGCAGAATAAACATGCTTCCGGTTCCTGCCAGCACACCGGGAGCAGCGCGTTGCGGATGCGGCTCCTGTTTCAGCTGCTGGTAAAATTGCAGTTCCTTTTTGGCCTGCTGCAATACCTGTGCATAGCGTTCGCGATCCAGATAACCCATGGCGCGCCCGGTTTCGTATTTGTCTCCGGCAGAACTCTTTTCTTCTGAAAGGGCGGCATCGGCAGCGCGATTCATTGCCGCAAGTGCTTCCTCTATCCGTTCCTGCACCTTGTGGGTACAGGCTTCCAGGATCTGGGCTTTCAATGCCTGTGCGTCTGAAACTTCCACAATAGTTACTTATGGTTTGCGAAAGGTGGCACAACACCAGCCATCACGATCAGCGGCCGAAACGAATTGAAGTCCTTGCGCGGAAAAGCATGTTTTGATGTCATCCAAATCCGGAGTAAAAAAGCCACTGACCAGCAAAAGTGCTCCGTGTTTCATGGTTTTTACATATTCGGGAACGTCGCGCATGATGATGCTCTTTTGGATATTCGCAATGAATACGTCAAAACGATCAGCATAAGGTTCCAGAGCGCCGGCGTCGCCAAGAGCCACCTCAATGGCTTCTGCCTGATTGAGTTCCAGATGCTCGCGGGTATTTTCCACGCTCCACGGATCAAAATCCATGGCCAATACGGAACCAGCGCCCCTTTTCAGGGCCAGGATGGCCAGGATTCCTGTGCCGCAGCCCATATCGCACACGCTCAGTCCCTTCAGTTCCGTATGCAGCAGCTGTTCGGCTACGAGCGCCGTGGTGGGGTGATGACCGGTGCCAAAGCTCATCTTCGGATCTACGGTAAGTTCGAGCATCCCGGGATCAGGTGCGTGCGGATGAAAGGAACCGCGGATGTATAAAGTGTTGGCAATAATCAAGGGCTGGTAATAGTGCTTCTCCCATTCTTCATTCCAGTTTTTATCGGCCAGTTCGCTCCTGTGCGGTGCACCTTCTGTCCATGCCTGAACGGTTTCCAGTGCTTCCTGAAGCCAGGGGCCTTCTTCCGCGGCATCCAGATACGCCAGCACCTGATTCCCATTCAATTCAAACCCGCTGAACGCATAAGTACCCAGAATGCCGGACACCAGCTCAGCATGCGCCTCGAACGGCGGTTTCAGGCTGAAGCGAAGACATACAAATGACATGGCACAAAGTAAGGGTGCATGGGTGGTAATTACAGCCCTGAAAACAACAAAGCCGGACAATTGCCCGGCCTTGTTGCGCTATGAAAACTAAATCTACCCTTCATCAAAAACGACCCGATGGTTTAAATGTTTTTGGAGGTAGCATGAATTTAATCGAACGTTCATCGAAACAAATCCTTTAAGCAACACTCAGCGGAATGGATTGCTGTAGGCTTTGTTGCTGAGCAGGCTGCTGTCGGTCATGGTTTTCAGGAAGGCAATCAGCGCACTTTTCTGTTTGGCCGTAAGCTGCAGATGCAGGTTTCCGTGGTTCAGCTGCGGGCTGAGGTTGGGAGCATTGAACTTCAGGTTGTCGCTGTAGTGGTCAATCACTTCTTCCAGGGTTTTAAAGCGTCCATCGTGCATGTAAGGAGCGGTGTACACCAGGTTGCGCAGGGAAGGGGTTTTAAATTTCCCGAGGTCGTATTCCTTTCCGGTGATGTTGCCAAATCCTTTATCGGTGATGGTTTCATCCAGGCCGTTGCTTACAATGCCAATGGAAGGATCGATGGCCTGGGTATGAATGCCGCCATGACAGTGGAAGCAATCCGCGCCGGTAGCAGGACGCGTGATGCTGTCTGGCATGCCATTAAACAAGAAAAAGCCTTCTCGTTCTTCCGGCGTAAATGCGTTCAGGTTTCTGGGGAAGAACTGGTCAAACTTGCTGTTCGCGGAAACGATGGTCATCAGGAACTGTTCCAGGGCCAGCGACATGTGGTGCAGGTTGGGCGCTTCGCCGAAGGCATGGCGGAACCCGCTTTGGTAGCGGTCAAGTTTTTTTAGTTTTTCTTCCAGCCTGATGACATTCATGGCCATCTCCCGGTGGTCTTGGATGGGTTCAAAGACCAGGTCGCGGAGGCGGCGTTGGCGTGCATCCCAAAAAAAGGTGCGCTGCCAGGCCAGGTTGAAGAGTGGCGATGCGTTTCTTGTACCCGTAATTCCAAAGATGCCGGTGCTCACCGCTTTGGGTTCGCCGAAGGCAAAGTCCTGCCGGTGACAGGAAGCACAGGAAATAGATGAGTCTGCGCTGAGCACCGGATCATAAAACAACATCCTGCCCAGGTAGATTCCCTCTTCCGTCAGAGGATTGTCTTTGGGAATCAAAGGCATCCCAAACGTCGCCGGAAAGATATCCGCAGGATTTACGGGTGTAGGTTGAAAAGGGCTTTTATCTGGCAATGGCGCTTCCCGTTTGCAGGACATTATTCCCAGGGCGAGCAGCGCCGGCAAAACGAGGTTCAAGCGCTTCTTCATCACTTCAGGCTGTAAGGAACAAAGATGTCTTCCATGTTGGTAAACAGCTTGTCCATCAGGCTGATTTCTGAACCTGTGGAGTGGCTGAAACTTCCATCTTTCACGAAGTTGATGGCATATGGATTTTTGAAGAATTCCTCTGCGTCTGTGCGGATATGCAGCACATTGTTGCCCGGTGTTTTGGTGAATGGGAACATCAAATCAATGGTGCGCACAAAACGCAAGGTGGCCATGTGGAAACTGAAGGCGGATTTCTGTGTGCTGTTTTTGGGAATGTAATTTCCATCGAGCATGGAGAAAATATAACCTCCGGCCCAGCCCCAGTGCATGCCGTTGTTCAACGGACTCAGCGGATGGTCTGCCGCCCATTGTGCAGGATCTCCGTGGTTGGTGGCGGAGTCAAGGCCAATGGTCAATGAAATGCCTTTATAGGTTCCGATGGGAACTTCTTTCAGAGGAGTGGTGGTGGTGCCTGCTTTGAAATCGGCATAGGCAAAACCATCGCCCAGCTTCACGCGGCTGCCATCTTCACGGATCAGCGACACATTTGAAAACAACAATTTGAACTGATCAAAAATCAGGGTTTCGCCATCTGCTTTTACGAAGTCGGGATTGCCAAAACTTAAGGGTTTTGCGCCGAAAGTGCCTTCAAATTGCAGGCTGAGCATGGATGCTCCTACAGGCGGTGCAGGCGGATTTTCAGGTTCACATGCCGAAACAGCAAACAGTGCTGTTGCAATTCCGAGGATATATGCGGTGTTTTTAAGGTTTTTCATCACTTCTGATTTATTGTTTTTCAAATTTAGTAAAATATATGCCGCCCGACGCGGTGACGCGCATCACATAAATGCCGGAACTCAGGCTGCGCAGATCCAACTCGCTGCCGTAGAACCCTTCCGGTAGTTCCTTGCGCAGCATTTGTCTGCCGGATAAGTCGCATACTTCGATGACGCTGATGCGCTGGTTTTTGGAATAAACCTGAATGCTTGCCTTCCCCGGATTCGGATATACCTGTATGCTTCCCAGGCCGCCCAAATTTGCGTTTCGGCCGGTAATCACTGATTGGGCCAGCAGCCATTGATCAGGATCGAAGAATGCATCTTCAACCTGGGTATTCAGCGTGAATTCAAAGGTTTCATCGCCATCTTTGGGTCTGAGCACCAACAGCGTATCAGATGGCAAGCCGCGGAACAGCACGGGTACATTCAGGTCGAAATATTGAACGGAAGGATGGCTGGTACTTTGCCGCAGGTGCACCTTCAGTTTGGTACCCGTCATCAGCCAGTCGATGTGGAAGGTAGGAAAACCTTCGCCGGTGTACCAATCTTTCAGGAAGGGATTTAAATCCATCCCGGAGGCGTCTTCCATGTATTTCTGGAAGTCTTTGGTGCGTGCAAAACCGTATTTATGTGCCGGTGAGGCCAGGTAGTTGCGCACGCCGGCAAAAAACAAGCTGTCGCCCATCTGCCAGCGCATCATGTGCAATACCAGTGCGCCTTTGTTGTAGGTGAGCCTGCCGTCGAACAGCCTTCCGATGTTTTGCGTGTCGGTAGGGAACACCGAACCTCCGGGCTGGCTCATCACGTATTTCTGCATGTCTTCCAGGCGCGCGTGGAAGGCAGGTGTTCCTTTCAGAAACTCATAACACAGCGCATTCACATACGTTGCCCATCCTTCATTCAGCCATAAATCTTCCCAGCTGCCACAGGTTACCGCGTCGCCAAACCACATGTGTGCCAATTCATGGGCAATGAGGTCAAAGGAAAAATTCACCATAAAGCTCATGGTCTGATGTTCCATGCCGCCACCCCAGGTAAACTGAGCATGACCGTATTTCTCCTTCATGAATGGATATTCGCCGAACAGGCTGTCCATCATCCGCAACATGGGCAAGGTTTGTCGGGCTTCTATACGCGCCGATGAAAAACTCTGGGGGAATACATAGTTCAGCACCGGGAGCGAATCGGTGCGGTTGTGGAAATGCGCATGATCGGTGAAAGGAACATAATTGCTGACTGCAATCGCCACCAGGTATGGCGCAATAGGATAGCGGTGTTTCCAGTGAAAAAGTACTATGCTGTCGTTTAGGTCGAGTTCCTCCACGAGCAAGCCGTTGGAAGCGGCCCGCAAACCCTTTGCGGTGCGCACCAGCACATCTACCGAGTCGAGTTTGTCGTCGAGGGTGCTTTTACAGGGCCACCAATAAGGAGCTCCATAGGGTTGTGAAAGCGTGTGGATGATGTTTCCGGTTTGGTGCCGGTCGCGCACATAATAGCCGAAACCGCTTCCACGGGCAGGATTTCCTCCGTAGTGTACGCTGAAGGAATCGTAGGTGCCGGGGGGCAGGCTTCGGTCCAGAAAAACAAGCAGCTGATGGTTGAGGTGTTGCCATTTCAGGGTATCGTTGCCCTTGGTAACTTTGAGCACTTTAAGTTCATCGCGCAGATCAACCTTTACGGTATCCAGTGTGCGCAGCGTTTGAAAGCGCAATTGTACCACCGCATCCAAACGGTCGGAAACGCTTGGATTGAGCAAGAAATTCAGGGTTTGGTGGTGAATGCTAAATCCGTAATCGGAACTGCTGTTGCTGCGCAGGGTACGCGATTGTGTGAAATTCCGCTGTTCGGATTTAATCAGCTCTTCGCCTGTAAGCAATTGTGCCTGAAGCAAGTTGGGATAAAAGTGCCAAATCAGGGCAAACAGTAAGCTTTTGCGCATCATACAAAGATATGGTTAGGGCTCTTTCTTCTTGAACATTCAGTTTGCGCTTTCGTTTGTGCGCCGGCTGTTTTTCCTTTGAAGGCATGACCATGACCCCTTGGCAACTCAGGGCCAAAGAAAACCTGCACATTGTATTCTGGTTATTCAAGGACTTCTGCTGGCTGATGTTGTACAAGCCCCTGGGCATGCTGATGGTTTTTCCCACGGTATTTCTGGCTTTTTACCTCAGCTGGAAAAGCCGGCACCTGCGCAGTGAACTGTTTCACAACCTGGCTGTTACCAGTTGGATTCTGGGGAATTCCATCTGGATGGCAGGCGAATTCTTCTTCGACGATACCACCAGGCCGCTCGCTTCCATCTTCTTCTATGCCGGCATTGGCTTCGTGCTGTATTTCTACATCACCGAATGGCTGCAGCAGCGCACAACAAAGCAGCAATCAGAAGCGCAATAGCTTCTCGCGGATTACGGGTTGACCAAGTTCATCGCGCAATTCAACATAATATGTGCCCCGGCTAAACCGACTCAGATCTAATCGTTGACTGATTTGGGTGCAGGGCTGAGGATCCAACACCACACGACCGTTCATGTCGGTGAGGGTCAATGAATAACGGTGCTTTTGGAGCAGATCTGCTTCAATCTCCACGGTAATGAATCCATCGATGCTTGGATTCGGGAACATGCGGATGCCGCTGATCAGGGTATCTCTGCTGATGCTTGCTTCATAAAGATTGCTGCGGAAGGTAACGATGCAAAACCGCATGATGTCCATTTGTTTTTTGGAGAACATGGTCTGGCAGGTATGCGAGCTGTAGTCCATGTAGTTTTCTACCTGGTCGGGTTCATCACCGGCACCGGTATTGCAGGTATTGCGGGTTTTGTTGCAGTCGAAGTTGCTGCGTGAAGCACACAGTGGGGTGTCGTCGATGCCATCATCCACAGCGCAGCCGCTTACGCCATTTGGCGGATCGCCCCAAACATGGCGCAGGCCCAGGAAGTGTCCCACTTCATGCACTGCGGTGCGGCCATTGCGGCTGCTGGCCAGTGAACCTGTAGCATAGGGGTTGTTGATGCCCACCACTTTGTAATGAAGTACCACGCCTTCGTGATCCGGGCTGGGCGGGAAGGAACCCGCCGTCCAATTGGGCGCATCCAGCGGCGGATAAGCATAACCGAGCAGGGCGTCGATGTTCTGTATGCTGAGGTCGCAAACCCAGATGTTCAGGTATTTTTTGGTGTCCCAGGCATCAGCTCCGCCGCGGCTGCGGAATTTCATGTCGTCGGTAAGGTTCAGGTTGCCGAAGCTGGCTTTGGTGGTGGCCACCCTGTTGATGCCGGTGCTTGGTTTTCCGGAGGGGTCTTTCGCGGCCATCACAAATTGGATTTTTGTGTCGGAAGCCCGCGATTTGAATAATGTGCGGATGCTGGAGGTATCGGCGTTTCTTTTTCGGAAGTCGCGGTTCAGCGCAAACAGCTGACTGTAAATCAGCGAGTCGTTCAGGTTCTCGGCGGCGTTGCTGTATAAAATGTGAAACACTACGGGGATGGTAAACACCGTATCAGCCACAACTTTTTTGCGCGTGCCTATGCCATTGGCGTAATCCTGAGCCATTCGGTACACCCGGTCCATCTGGTCATGGAAGCCCGGATGCTTTAATTCCAGTTGCTTTTGGTATTCAACCTGTCCGCAGGGTTCTGCCTGCTGTTGGGCATGCAAACCTTCCGGTGCACAAAGCAAGATGCCAATACTTATAAGTAATGTTGTTTTCAAGAGGGAAGCTTTCTTACAAATTTACAGCATGTGCATCAAGTTTTCCCAAAGCACCATGCCGGCTTGCAGCAAAGGGAATGTTGCCTTGTCAGAACCACCGGCCGCAAAGAGCCGGGATTTCCGGGTTAGCAAACGGATTTAACGACCCTTAAAGTTCGGTTTTCTTTTTTCGTTGAATGCCTGAACACCTTCGCGGTAATCTTCGCTGCGGCCTGCAATTTCCTGACAATGTGCCTCGTATTCCAACATGTCGTTCAGGTCAGAAAAAGAACTGCGGTTCAGCATCTTTTTCATCAGCCCGATGGCTTTTGTAGGTGCGGATGCATAATAAGCGGCCAGTTCATTCACGGTTTCATCCAGCGCTTCAGGCGCAACCACCCTGTTCACCATGCCCCATTCAAGCGCTTGTGCGGCACTCACTTTTCCGCCCATAGTTGCCAATTCGAAGGCGCGCTGTGTGCCCACAAGCCTGGGAAGGAAGTAGGAAGAGCCGCTATCAAGCACCAGTCCAACGTGCACAAATACCTCAATCAGTGTAGCCTGTTCTGAAGCCACAATCATGTCACAGGCCAGGGCCAGGGAACAACCGGCACCGGCGGCAACACCGTTCAAACGGCAAATGATGGGTTTGGGCATTTCGCGCATGGCGCGAATGATGGGATTATAGCGTTTGTACAGCGACTCACTCAAGGAACGTTGTCCGCTGTTGGCGATGGCCTTCAGGTCTTGTCCGCTGCAAAAGGCCTTGCCTGCGCCGGTGAGCACCACCACACGCACCTGTTCATCCCGGGTGGCCTGCTTCAGTGCGTCCTGAAGTTCATAACTCTGTGCGTCGTTAAAAGCATTAAAAACTTCTGCTCTGTTCAGGGTGATGCGGGCTATGCCGCCTTCAACTGCGTATTGGATACAGGTAAATTCCATGGGTGAATGCTTGAATGGGCGAATATACAGGCACGAAATGGCAACGCGTTCAGCGCAGCCCAAGCACCAACAATGCCGTTGTGGCGCCACAGAGGCTCCCGGCGAGCAATTCGGCAGCACTGTGTGCCTTCAGCACAAACCGCGATGCAAGGATTAAAACCCATAATACGGCCATGAGCCAAACAGACACTTCCTGCGTTGTTCCTGTGGATAGGTACATGAATAAGGCACTGCCTGCCGCCGCGTGGGCGCTCGCTTTGTTCACCCGTAAATTCAGGGGCAGCAACAACAGGAGGCACCCGGCATTCAGCCACAGGAAGTCATAAACCAGGCTTTCCGGGCCAAAGGTTTGCAGCCACTTCATCCCCAGGGCAAAGACCAAGAACCAACTCAATGAAACTGCATAAACCAGGTTTCTTTCATTGCGCTCCGGCAACAAATAACTGCCGATGTGGCCCAGGTGCTTCAACAAGAACAGCAGCAAAACCGGAACCATCAACAGCCCCGAAAACAGCCACCATTGCGGCGGGGCAAAAGGATCGCTGTGCCCGGGTTGCTGTTCCTGCGCCCACCGCCAGGCGGGAAGCGCCCAGCCCAGCAACAAGGGGTGAAAAAGGCCGCTGATCAGCCAGGCCAAGGCCTGTATCCATTTCATTGCGGCAAAATAAGCAGGCCAACTGCGTATTCATGCTGTTATTGACGGTGGATGGCTAATTTCGCGGGTTATGAAAGTTGCCTACAACTGGCTGCGTTCCCTGGCCGATTTCAAGGCTTCTCCGGCAGAGCTGGATTTCTTGCTTACCCGCGCCGGGCTTGAAGTAGAACATGCCGAAACCTGGCAATCGGTGCGCGGCGGATTGCGTGGACTTGTCATTGGAAAAGTGCAGGATGTACAAGCGCATCCCAATGCCGACCGACTGCGCTGTACCTTGGTGGACGTTGGCAGCGGTGAACTGTTGCCTATTGTGTGTGGCGCTTCCAATGTGGCCGTGGGTCAGAAAGTGGTTGTGGCTCCCGTGGGTACCATGTTGTATCCTTTTCAAGGCAACGCATTTGAAATCAAAGAGGCCAAAATTCGCGGCGAGCGCAGCTGCGGTATGCTATGCGCAGAAGACGAGATTGGTTTAAGCAATGCACATGAAGGCATCATGGTTTTGCCCGATGATGCGCCCCTCGGTGCTGCTTTTGCTGAATATTACGGCGTGGCCGAAGATGTGGTGCTGGATATTGGCCTTACGCCCAATCGCGGCGATGCCGCTTCCCACCGTGGCATCATCAGGGAACTGAAAGCACATCTTCCGGTTACGGAAATACACATCACGCTTCCGGAACCTGAAGGAAACAGCCAACTGCAGGTACAGGTGGAACATCCTGAACTGTGTTCGGTATATCTGGCCTTGCCCATGAATGGCATACAGGTGAAACCTTCACCCGCCTGGCTTAAAAACAGACTCTTGAGTATTGGCGTCCATCCCATCAACAACATCGTAGACGCCACCAATTTTGTGCTGCACGAAACCGGTCAGCCCATCCATGCCTTTGACCGCGCCAAGATTGCCGGAACAACCCTTGCGGTGCGACTGGCAGGGGAGGGTGAAACTTTACGCACCCTCGATAAACAGGAACGCCGAATGAAAGGTGGAGAATTGGTTATTGCAGATGAAACCCAATTGCTTGCCTTGGCGGGTGTTTTTGGCGGATTGGATTCCGGCGTAGCCGAAGAGACCACCTCCATCGTATTGGAAAGTGCCTGTTTTGATGCGGGATTGGTGCGCAAAACAGCACGTACACATGGACTTTCTACCGATGCGTCTTTCCGTTTTGAACGAGGCACCGATCCAGATGCCTGCAGGCAGGCGCTGTTGCGCACCGCCGGACTGATCATGGAGCTGGCTGGTGGCAAATGGGATGGCGGTCCTGCGGTTTATGAACTGCCACGCGAACCACGTTTGCTGCTGCTGCGCCATCGTTTTTTGCAAAAAATCAGTGGCATCAGCATCCCCGGAAAGCGGGTGCTGGATATTTTGGAACAGTTGGGGATGAAACCCGAGGAACAGGCGGAAGGCATCCAGGTGCAGGTTCCTTCCTGGAGGCACGACATCAGTCTGGAAATAGATTTGGTGGAAGAAGTGCTTCGTGTTTACGGATATGACGAAATTCCCATGCCGGGCAAAATGCAATTTTCACTTCATTCCGGAAGCGGCCACCGCCGCCGCGAAGCCGAACAGCGCATGCGCGAATACCTGACAGCTCTGGGCTTTCACGAAATGATGAGCAACAGCCTCACCGCTGCTGCGCACTATTCAGAGGCACAACAAAGCTCGTTGGTGCGCCTGAACAATCCATTGAGCAGTGATTTGGATGTGATGCGCGGAACCCTTGTATATCAAGCATTGGAAGCCGTAGCATACAACCGGAACAGACAAGGCAGCAGAATTCGTTTGTTTGAGTTGGGGAAGGTTTATCACCGACAGGGTGATGAGTACACAGAACATTGGGAATTGATTGTGGTTGCCGCAGGCGACCGTTGGCCGGAAACCTGGGAACTTCCGCATAATCCTTCAGGCCCCTATGACCTCAAATCGGCGGTGGCGGGATTGTTGCGGAAGCTTGGAGTTGCGCAGATCAGCCCGGAGGTGCGCATGGCTACCAAGCAGGAGCTGGAACGCTTCGGAATCAACACTCCGGTTTATTACGCTGTGTTGCCTTGGGATCAATTGGTGGAGGAAGTCCAACAAAAGCTATTCGCCCTGAAAGAACCGTCCAGGTTTCCGCTGATGCGCCGCGACCTGAGCATGGTGCTTCCCGCTGGCTGCACGTATCCACAGATTGAGGCGTTGGTTGCTTCGCTGGAAAGCCCCATACTTCGCGATTATCGACTTTTTGACGTGTACGAGGGAAAGCCATTGGAACCGGGGCAGAAATCTTATGCAATCGGATTTCGTTTTGGATTGGATGAGCGCACCCTGACCGATCAGGAATGTGATCAGGTGATGCAGCAGCTGATGCAACTTTTTGAGCAGGAGTTAAAAGCACAAGTGAGGCGCTGATGGATCACTTGCAGGAACGACTGGAACGCATCGGACGACAAATTGAAGGTTTGTTGGCAGAGCGCAGCCGTCTGCATAAAGAGCTGGAACAGGCCAAGCAGCGTATTTGGGCGCTGGAACAACAGGTAGCACAGGATCGGGAAGACTTAAATCAGCGGGATGAATCAATTAAATTGCTTAAACTTGCAAAGGTTTTACAACCGGAAGGTGTTGATCGGAAAGACATTAAATTGAAGATCAATGAACTGATAAGGGAGATAGACCGATGTATCGACGTGCTGAATGCATAAGATATGGAACCCGATGATTACATACCCATCCGCATTGTACTGGCAGAAAGGCCCTATGTGCTGAAAATTCGCCGGAACGAGGAAGAGTATGTTCGCCGTGCAGCAATGCTCATGCAGCGCAACCTGCAAGAGATTAAAGCCCAATATTCCCTCAAAGATGATCAGGACGCACTCGCCCTGGTTACCCTTGATGTGGCCACAGATATGGCCCGACTGAACATCCGCAAGGAAGAACGCAATCAATCGCTGGAACGGGCGGTCAGTCACATGGAACAGCTGCTCAACATCGTCTGAATCATATCTTATACAGGATCCTGTCGTTACATCCTTAAACACATAAAAAAGGAGTTACGAAATGACTGTACAAATCATCTTGTTTGTCGCCGTAGGCCTCATCGCCGGCGGTGGGTTAGGATTTTTTATATCCAACCTGTTGCAAACGAAAAAAAGCGAAAA
>JBEDND010000170.1:0-4281 GCA_041170785.1 Bacteroidota bacterium
TCGTTGTTGTTGTCAACCGCACTGCTGCTTTGTTCATTGGTTTGCTCCTGACGTACTTTTTGTGTGCAGGCGCTTGCAAGGGCTAAAACACCCACAGATACATAAACGATTAAATGCTTCATGGTTGCGAATTTAAAGGTCACGTTTCTAAGTTGTGCTCAATAACTCAGGTATAGGCTTTTCGTTTTATAAAGTTCACGGAATCCCGGATCCCTGAGGTCGTGCACAAACACAATCTCTTCGCCGGTACTTTTCATTTCGGGTCCGAGTTCACGGCTTACGCCGGGAAACTTATTAAATGAGAAGACGGGTTTTTTAATGGCCCAACCTTGTGGGCGTTCAGGAATCACAAAATCCTTGACCTTCATCACACCCAGCATCACTTTGGTGGCCAAGTTGATGTACGGAACATTGTATGCTTTGCAGATGAAAGGCACGGTGCGGCTGGCGCGTGGATTGGCTTCAATCACATAAACATGTTCATTCTTAATGGCAAACTGGATGTTGAGTAAACCTTTAACCTTTAAGGCTTTGGCCAGTTTTTCGGTATAGGTTTCCATTTGGTGGATTACCTCTTTGCTTAATCCATATGGAGGCAAAACCGCGCTGCTGTCTCCACTGTGGATACCTGCGGGCTCAATATGTTCCATCAAGCCGAGGATGTGGATGTCTTCGCCATCGCAAATGCAATCGCTTTCTGCTTCTTCTGCACGGTCAAGGAAGTGGTCAATGAGCACGCGGTTACCGGGTAAATCTCCCAACAGTTTAACCACGGCACGTTCCAGGTCTTCATCGTTAATAACAATCACCATACCTTGACCACCGAGCACATAACTGGGGCGAACCAGAACAGGATAACCTACTTCATTGGCAATCCGAATTGCTTCATCAGCATCCAGAGCTACTCCGTATTTCGGATAAGGAATATCCAAATCGGCCAACAGATCACTGAACCTGCCGCGGTCTTCGGCGATATCCATGTCTTCATAAGATGTGCCGATAATGGGAATTCCATGCTCGTGGAATTTTTCAGCCAGCTTCAGCGCCGTTTGCCCACCCAGTTGCACAATCACACCCTCCGGTTTTTCGCTGGCAATCAGTTCGCGCAGATGTTCCCAATAAACAGGTTCAAAGTACAGCTTGTCGGCCATGTCAAAATCCGTACTTACCGTTTCAGGATTGCAGTTCACCATGATGGCTTCATAACCGGCTTCGCGTGCAGCTAGGATGCCGTGTACGCAGCTGTAGTCGAATTCAATACCCTGCCCGATTCTGTTGGGGCCGCTGCCAAGCACAATCACCTTTTTCCGGTCGCTGAACACACTTTCGTTTTCGCCGTCGAAGGTGCTGTAAAAGTAGTTTGTTGGACTGGGAAACTCGGCGCTGCAGGTATCTACCATTTTGTATACCCGGCGAATATTCAGTGATTGCCTTTTTTCAAACACCTCGTCTTCGGTGCAATTACCCATAAGCCAGGCAATCTGATGGTCGCTGAAGCCTTTTTCCTTGGCCAATCGAAGCAGCGCTGCCGGGATATTGGCAATTTGGTAGCGCCTGATTTCGGTTTCTGTTTTTACGAGGTCGCTGATTTGCTCCAGAAACCAGCGGTCTATCCGCGTAATTTTTTGGATGGACGTGAGTGGAACACCCATGGAAACCGCATCCTTCAATTTGAAGAGGCGGTCCCAGCTTGCGTATTCCAGCGCATGCAGGAGTTCGTCCAGGTTGCGGCTGCTTTTACCGTCTGCACCCAGACCGTGGCGGCCAATTTCCAAACTTTGACAGGCTTTTTGAAGTGCCTCCTGAAAACTGCGGCCTATGGCCATCACTTCACCAACGCTTTTCATCTGGAAACCCAGACGGCGATTGGCTCCGTGAAACTTATCAAAATTCCAGCGAGGGATTTTAACAATCACATAGTCAATGGCGGGTTCAAAAAACGCGCTGGTGGTTTTGGTTACCGGATTTTTAAGTTCATCCAGGTAGTAGCCAATAGCCAGCTTGGCCGCAATTTTTGCAATAGGATATCCTGTAGCCTTTGACGCCAGGGCGGAGCTTCTGCTCACACGCGGGTTGATTTCAACAGCAATAATTTCTTCAGTATCCGGATTCACGCTGAACTGAACATTGCATCCGCCTGCAAAAACGCCCATGCTGCGCATCATTTTGAAGGCCATGTCGCGCATGTTCTGGAAGGTTACATCGCTGAGGGTCATTGCCGGCGCCACGGTAATGCTGTCGCCGGTGTGGATGCCCATCGGGTCGAAGTTTTCAATGGTGCAGATTACGGCGATGTCGTCTTTGCCATCGCGCAGTAGTTCCAGTTCGTATTCCTTCCAGCCCAGAACAGCTTGTTCTACCAACACTTCGTGCACCGGACTTGCTTCCAGCCCGCGCTGCAAAGCGGCGTCAAATTCTTCTTTCTTGTAAACGATGGAACCACCGGTTCCTCCTAGTGTGTAGCTGGGACGGATGACCAACGGAAAGCCGATGCGCTGGGCAATTTCTTTTCCTTCCAGGAAGCTGTTTGCAATTTGACTTTTTGCAACCCCCACACCGAGTTCACCCATCAGCTGGCGGAATTTTTCCCGGTCTTCCATGCGGTCAATGGCTTCGATATTTACGCCAATGATGCGGCAGTTGTATTGTTGCCAGATGCCCAGCTCGTCACATTCTTTGGCCAGATTGAGTGCCGTTTGTCCACCCATGGTAGGGAGTACAGCGTCGATGTGTCGCTCCTGCAGGATTTTTTCAATGCTTTGCGGCGTTAATGGCCACAAATACACATGATCTGCGTTCAGCTTATCGGTCATGATGGTGGCCGGGTTGCTGTTGATCAAACTCACCTCAATGCCTTCTTCCCGCAGTGACCTTGCCGCCTGACTTCCAGAGTAGTCAAATTCACAGGCTTGTCCAATGATGATGGGTCCGGAACCAATAATCAGAACGCTTTTGATGGAAGAATCTTTAGGCATGTTGGGATAAATCGCGCAAAGTTAGCAAAAATGAGAGGCCACTGCCTGTAGGTGTATATGTTGAGAACACGATGCGTTGTGGCAACAGGTCGCTGCGTATTTTTGGTTTTTATTTGTTTCCGGGGCGCCAGTTCCGGATCGGGCCTAAAGCCTATAAAAAAAGCCGCTCTTGAGCGGCTTTTTCTGTTTATGGGATTGGTTCAAATTTCACCAAGGATTACCAGGGCGGCATAGATGAATCCGGGCAACCAAAAAAGTAGGGTTAGCAGGAGGCTGATCCAGAAACGGTTGGTGATTTCGCCTTCGTACAACAAAACCCCGAGGAAGGGGATGAAAAAGGCAACAATGAGGTACAACAAGGTGTTGTCGTCCATCGTTTGTTGTTGCAGCAGCGTGCGTTTAACGTGTTTCTTAGCCGCATGGCTGAACATAGATTCAGGTTTTAAGCTTTGCGGCATTTCAGGTTGTTGCGCAGTCTGAACGGCCACAGCCTGAGCAGGTATCTGTAGCTGTTTTGAGGCGAAACGAATATCCAACGCTGAGGCTTTTACCGGCTGCTGATGGGAGGGAAATTGTTTTTGTGTTTGCGCGTTCAGGGCCTCAACGGGCGCTGCTTCAACGGATTTGTTTGGCGTTGCGGCAGTTTGTTGCTGCTGTTTTTCTTTGCCGAACCAACCAATCTGCACCTGATAGCCATTGCTGTAGCGGCGTTTGGTGAGGGAGAAATTGCTCGCACAGGAACTGAGTAATGCAATGGCTGTGAGTGCAGCAAATCCGGTTTTTAGAACATATGTTTTCATCGTCAATAGGTTTAGCCTGCAATTTAAAAAACGCCGGACAAGTAGGCATTGGCGTGCATAAGATCAGCCGCAGACCTGTCAAACGGCAACCGGTGCCTTGATGGCTGGCCACGGGTCGTACTGTTCCAGTGTGAAATCTTCAAACGCGAAGGCAAACAGGTCCTGAACATCCGGATTGAGGCGCATTACGGGGTATGGACGGGCTTCGCGCGACAGCTGCAGCTTTACTTGTTCGTAGTGATTGCTGTAAATATGTGCATCGCCGAAGGTATGCACAAACTCACCCGGTTTCAATCCGCAAACCTGAGCCATCATCAAGGTGAGCAGTGCGTAGCTGGCAATGTTAAACGGCACGCCCAGGAATAAATCTGCGCTGCGCTGATACAACTGGCAACTCAGGGCACCATTGGCTACATAAAATTGAAACAGACAATGACAGGGCATCAGTGCCATCTGATCCAGTTCGCCCACGTTCCAGGCACTCACCAGAATGCGGCGGCTGTCGG
>JBEDND010000171.1:0-6241 GCA_041170785.1 Bacteroidota bacterium
TGGTGATGACGAGTTGTTGATGCGCGCAATTGCTGCCGCTCATCCCGGATCGGTTGGATTTTGCAGGCATCCTGAAGCTGTGGTGCAAACTGCCGCGGCAACTGATTTGATGTCATTTTTAATGCAACGACTGCGCTGGGCTTCCAAGGGCAGCATGCAAGGCTTGGCCGTACGCATCTTCCGCAGCGCTTTGGTGTTGTGGTATGCCGGGCTGCTTTGTGTTTTGCCCCTGTTGTTTTTTGAAGGATGGCCTGAGTGCGCACTCATCGCGGGTACCTGGCTGCTTAAACTGGGTGCGGAGTTCTACTTTTTCAGAAGAATCACGCCGTTTTTCAGCATAGGTTTTCACACCGCGGAATTGCTTTCTTTTCAGTTGTTTCAAACAGCGTATCCAGTGTTGATTGCCCTGACCCGAATCTTGCGGCTCCGTTTCCACTGGAAAGGGCGGGTGTACAGATGATGCATCTTTGATGCTACAGTATTGATTGTATGTACCTTTGAACCATGTACGAGCCGGACGAGCTGGAGCGACAGGTGCTGTCGCGATTGATTTTCCCGGAACACTTCGAATCTCTGTTGGATGAACTGGGCATTCCCGAAAATATCCTGGGCGATATTTTACGTCATTTGCTGCATCATCGATTCGTGGTAGCTGTTCCAGCGGAAGCCGGAGCTGCGGTTTTTTATGATGTCGATGATTTGCGCCTGTACCGTTATCGGCTGAGCCGCAAAGGGTATGACTTTATGCATCCTTCGGCCTGATGGCCTTCACCAGGATGCTGGTGCTCAGGAAAGGAATGTTGGTGGTAGCTCCACGGAACACGTAACGCTGCAGAAATCTTTTCAGCGGACCGTTTTTTAATACATCAAGAGGTGCCGTTACATAAGCGGTATCCTGTACTACAAATCCATGTTTTTCCAGCAGTTTGACGATGCGTCTTCGGGTGTAGATGCGCGCATTTGCCCAGCGTTCGTGCAGCGGTCGGGGCAACCAGGAAAAGAAGGGAACGCGGTTCCATGGAAGCAAAGGAAGTTTGGCTCCATGGGTTTCGAAAATCCACCACTTGTTGGGAACACTGAACACAGCCATGCCACCGGGTTGTAGAGACTTGAAATAGTTTGCTACCGCATCTTCCGTGCGCAAGTGTTCAATCACTTCAAAACTGATCAGCCTGGAGTAATTGCCTGATACCGGCGTCTGTTCAATGTTGTGCTTCTGAAAGTGACAATTGTCAGCGCTGTATGAAGTTTTCAACTGTTGAAAAACTGCTTCATGTTCGGGAAACAGCTCTACGCCAAGGCAGGATTTGAAGTCTTGGTGCAGCAACATCAACGAGGCACCATTGCCGCAACCAATTTCCAAGAGCTGAGCTTCGGGATTGCTAAAACCCTTCCAGGCACGGGTCAGTTCCACCCTGCGGCGGATAATCAGGTCGTCGGCGTCGGCAGGGCGTCCCAAATAGTGAGCTTCCTTGAATAAATGTTCGGGTACCCGTTCGGTCATGTAATTCTTTGGGCAAAGTTACTTAAGAGTGTGGGCCCGTTAAAACCAAAAACATGATTCGTTGTTTTCCTGAAACAATCTTGGGAAATCATCACTCCCTGATTAGTTTTGCATAACTCAAACACACGCTGAACATATACTTATGGCCGACAATGCCAAAATCATTCTGGAAGGTAACGAATATGAACTTCCTGTATTTACAGGTTCTGAAGGGGAAAAAGCCATTGACATTTCTGACTTGCGCGCCAAAACAGGGTACATCACCTTGGATATCGGATATAAAAATACCGGGGCTACCACAAGCGGAATCACTTTCCTGGATGGTGAAGAAGGAATACTGAGGCATCGGGGTTATTCCATTGAAGACCTCGCTGCCAAGGCAAGCTTCCTGGAAGTGGCATACCTGCTGCTTCACGGTGAACTTCCTACCAGACAGCAATTCGATGAGTTTGAAAGTGCCATTCGTGAGCACACCTTGGTGAACGAAGGCCTGGAGGGAATGTTTAAGGCGTTTCCAACGGGAAGCCATCCCATGGGACAGCTGAGCAGCATGGTCAGTGCATTGGGTTTGTTCTATCCCAAAAGCCTGAATCCAAACAGGCCCGAAGATGCGGTGAACCGCACGGTATTGCGCTTGCTTGCGAAAATGCCGACCATCTGTGCCATGATTTACAAGAAGCGCAGCGGTCATCCCATCATCTATCCCAAAAACAACCTCGATTACGTTTCCAATTACCTGAACATGACATTCGCTCAGGTAACCATGGACCACTATCAGCCCGATCCGGTGATTGTGGATGCCATGAATAAACTCCTCATCCTGCACGCCGACCATGAACAAAATTGCAGCGCCAGCACTGTGCGCATGGTGGGAAGCAGTCAGGCAAACCTGTACAGCAGTATTGCTGCCGGTATTGCTGCCCTTTGGGGACCATTACATGGCGGCGCCAACCAGGAAGTGCTGGAAATGCTGGAACTGATCCGTCAGGATGGCGGCGACGTGCAGAAATGGGTGAACAAAGCCAAAGACAAAAACGACAATTTTAGGTTGATGGGCTTCGGTCACCGCGTGTACAAGAATTTTGATCCACGCGCCAAAATCATCAAGAAAACCTGCGACGATGTGCTGAATAAACTTGGAGTGCATGATCCGGTACTGGAAATTGCCAAGAAGCTGGAAGAAACAGCCCTCACAGATCCGTATTTCGTGGAGCGCAAATTGTACCCGAACGTGGATTTCTACTCAGGAATCATCTACCGCGCCATCGGATTCCCCACCGATTTCTTTACCGTGTTATTTGCCTTGGGGCGTTTGCCGGGTTGGATCAGTCAGTGGCAGGAAATGCGTCGCGAAAAGCAGCCCATCGCCCGTCCTCGCCAAATCTATACCGGCGCAGTACCCCGCGAGTTCAAATTCATGCAGGACCGCTGATCTGAAAAGAATTGATTGACCAAAGCCTCGGAACTCCCGGGGCTTTTTTTATGAACCAGATTTCAGTCGAAACGAAAGTGAGCGCAGCAACAGCCATCCATGCCGCAGCAGGGTAGGCCACCATCCGTAATGTGTACGAAGTACCTGAAAACGCTCCTTCCACGAACTCCTGATGCGCTGCTGAGAGATCCCACCAAGTTCGAATCGCGCCACAGGTTGCGCACAGCGGAAGGCCCTGGGTTGTTGCTGTAAAATGCGGATGATCCAGTCAATATCTGCAACCATGCGGTAGGTTTCGTCATATTGCATCGCCAGGTTTCGTTTCACAACCACACTTTGGTGGCAAATATTCATACCATATGCAAAGGTGTTGGGTCCGATGTCGGTAGGAAGTTTTTTAGGTGTTACCTGACTCATTAATCCAATTTCCCTGCCATCCGGGTCAATAAACATGGTATCTCCATAAATGAAATCTGCGCCGGTGGCTGCCGCCTGAAGTACCATGTCCAGCGTATGACCATCATATAATGCGTCGCCGCTGTTCATAAACCAAACATAGGAACCCCGGGCCATCGCAAGGCCTTTGTTCATCGCGTGGTATAATCCGCGGTCGGGCTCGCTGATCCAATGGTCAATGAGCTTGGATTGGGCGCGTATATAGTCAAGTGTGCCGTCGGTGCTTCCTCCATCCACCACTATGTATTCCAGATCCTTGCGCTCAGACTGTGCGGCAATGCTACGGAAAGTACGTTCCAATCCAACGCGGTTGTTGAACACCACGGTGATGATGGAAATCGTTTTGGCGCTATCAGCTGGAGTGTTCAGGATTCCTGATCTTTGGTTTGGATGGCTCGAAGCCCAAATTCTTCGCTGAGCACTTTGAAGGTCATTTCTGCATAGTAACCCAAGGCTTCAACGGTTTCCACCACATCGGCCACCTGCAGGTGTTCGGCAAGGCGTTTGTATTTCAACAGTACAACCTGCTCATTGGGATTGTAGGTAAACGCCCCATAAAACAAGTTCATGTTCACCGCCAGCAATTCTTCCAGCAGCTCTTCTTTTCTTTGTTCAGGCATGTAAAACACCGGTACGCTCACCTGAAAAACGCCAAGTTCACCCTCAGGCTTGAAATAATTCCAAGGTGTAAGTTCCTGCTGATCCCATACGTCAAGGTAAATCTCGAAATCATCACGGAATACCAGCCACTGCCCGGGTTCACTGCAACGTACCTCTTCGGGGTTTACCCCTAATTGTTCCAGGGCCAGTTCAACGGTTTCGGATGCCTGTGTGGTTATGCTCATGCGTTGCAAAGTTCGGTTTTTTGCTATAGTTCCGGTTCAGATTGTTCCTTAAAAACCTGCGGCGTAATTTCGCGACTTCAATAACTCCATGAGTATCCTTGTAAACAAGAATTCCCGCGTCATTGTGCAGGGTTTCACCGGAAACGAAGGCACCTTTCACGCTACACAGATGATTGAATATGGCACCCAGGTGGTGGGCGGTGTTACGCCCGGCAAAGGAGGCACTACACACCTCGACCGCCCGGTGTTTAACACGGTTGAAGAAGCAGTGAAACAAGCAGGTGCCAATGTGAGCATCATCTTCGTTCCACCGGCTTTTGCTGCAGATGCCATCATGGAAGCCGCCGACGCAGGCATTGAAGTGATTGTGTGCATCACCGAAGGCATTCCGGTGAAAGATATGGTGAAAGCCAAGGCGTATCTGGAAGGAAAAAACAGCCGCCTCATCGGTCCCAACTGCCCGGGCATCATCACGCCGGGTGAAGCGAAAATCGGCATCATGCCAGGCTTCATCTTCCAGAAAGGAAGTATCGGCGTGGTATCTAAATCCGGAACGCTTACCTACGAAGCAGTTGACCAGCTGACCAAGCTGGGTATGGGTCAAAGCACGGCCATTGGCATCGGCGGCGATCCCATCATCGGTACAACCACCAAGGAAGCGGTTGAATTCTTTATGAATGATCCCGAAACGGAAGGTATCGTGATGATTGGTGAAATCGGAGGCGGTATGGAAGCCGAAGCCGCGCGCTGGATTAAAGAACATGGCACCAAGCCGGTGGTGGGTTTCATCGCCGGTCAAACAGCACCTGCCGGTCGCCGTATGGGTCATGCCGGCGCAATCGTGGGCGGTAAAGACGATACTGCGGAAGCGAAAATGGCCATCATGCGTGAATGTGGCATCCACGTGGTGGAAAGCCCTGCGGAAATTGGCCAGCGCATGAAAGAAGTGCTCGGTCGCTGATAGTTTAAACCTGAAAAACCCCAAAGCCGGTACCAGTTGCCGGCTTTTTTTATGCCTTACTTTGCAAGCGAAGCATGTCATCGCATCACTTTGTCCGCGATTTACAGGAACCCAGTCTGATCATTGCCAATGGCGCCGCATGCGATATGGAACTGCTGGGACAGCTCCTGGAATGGAACCCTTTTGTGCTGGTGCTCGACGGAGCGCTGCACCGCGTGCTGGAGTTGGGAATCCGCTTTGATGCGCTGCTGGGTGACTTCGACGGAATCACCGATCCAGAGGCATTGGTTGCGCAATACCAACCTGTGCAAGTCATTCATACCCCAGACCAAGAACAATCAGATCTGGAAAAAGGAATAGGCTGGCTTATTGAACAAGGCCATCAGGCCTGCAACATCGTTTGGGCAACCGGTCGTCGCGCCGACCATAGCTTTCATAATCTGGCCATGCTTCCCAAGTTCCAGGAGCATATAGACTTGGTGATGCTTGACGATTACTCTAAGGTTTTTCCTTTGAAGAAGCAGTTTCGCAAATGGTATCCAAAGGGATTCAACATCTCCTTAATCCCGGTACCTGAAGTATCGGGACTAACAACGGGGAATCTGGAATTCAACGTGGAACAGGCACATTGGTCATTACCCTGGCGCACAGGCAGCAGCAACCGTGTGGCAGAAGATGGATTTGTGGAAATCAGCTTTGGCGATGGGCATCTGCTGATGATGGAATGCTTCGATCGCCCTTAGTGTTGTTCGATATGGATGCGATGTGGCTTGAACGTTGCCTCAGGTTCAGTGGCCCTGCAACATGATTTTGATGGATTCGTTTCCTGAGTGTAACAGATAAATCCCGGAGGGCAGGCGGCTGAGGTCCATCAGGAGTCGGGCGCCTTCGCGCACGTTTAATTGCTGCACCTGCCTGCCTTGAACATCATACAACACGAAGGTTCGCAAACCTGGTGAAATATTTTCTATGATGATTTTCTCTTGCGCCGGATTGGGATAAACGCGGAACCCGGTTACAGCGCGGATTTCATTCAGTCCAAC
>JBEDND010000172.1:0-22218 GCA_041170785.1 Bacteroidota bacterium
GTTGTATTCCCACGAAAGCACTGCTCAAAAGCGCGCAGGTTTTTGACTATGTAAATCATGCCGCTGATTACGGCATCAACATCAAAGGCCATGAAGCCGATTTTGAAGGAATGATCAAACGCAGCCGCGGCGTAGCCGGAAACATGAGCAAAGGCGTTGAATTCCTGATGAAGAAAAACAAAATCACCATCATCAAGGGTGCTGGTAAGATTTCCGGAAAAGGAAGCGTTGAAGTTACAGCCGCAGACGGAAAGAAAGAAAAAGTAGAAGCCGACCACATCATTCTGGCCACAGGCGCCCGCTCACGCGAACTGCCCAACGTGAAAATAGACGGCGAAAAAATTGTTGGCTACCACGATGCGATGGTACTTCCACAAAAACCGCAAAGCATGGTGATTATAGGCTCCGGCGCCATTGGTGTTGAATTCGCCTATTTCTACAGCACCATCGGCACCAAGGTGACCATCGTGGAATACATGCCCCGCATCCTTCCCATTGAAGATGAAGAAGTGAGCGCGGAGCTCGAAAAAATCTACAAAAAACGCGGTGTGAACATCCTCACCAATGCCTCGGTGGAAGCCGTTGATACCGCAGGTAAAACCTGTAAAGTTCAGGTGAAAACAGCGAAAGGGAACGAAGTTATTGAATGCGACATTGTGCTCAGCGCTGCCGGCATCCAAACAAACCTCGAGAACCTTGGGCTTGAAGAACACGGCATTAAAACCGATAAAGGCAAAGTTGTGGTAGATGAATTCTACCGCACCTCTATGCCTGGCGTTTATGCCATCGGCGACATCGTTCCCGGACCGGCGCTGGCTCACGTGGCAAGTGCCGAGGGAATCATCTGCGTGGAAGCCATCTGCGGACATCACCCGGAAGCATTGAACTACAACAACATCCCCGGCTGCACGTACTGCATTCCGGAAGTTGCCAGCGTAGGTCTTACCGAAGCAAAAGCCAAAGAACTCGGCTACGAAATTCGCGTTGGGAAATTCCCCTTCTCCGCAAGCGGCAAAGCAAGTGCATCGGGTGCTAAAGAAGGTTTTGTCAAAGTTATTTTTGACAAAAAATACGGAGAATGGCTGGGTGCCCATTTTATTGGCGCAGGTGTTACCGATATGATTGCTGAAGCGGTGGTTGCCAGAAAGCTGGAAACTACCGGTCATGAAATCATCAAAGCGGTGCATCCCCACCCCACCATGAGCGAAGCAGTAATGGAGGCGGTAGCCAAAGCTTACGACGAATGCATCCATCTGTAATCTAAACACATCATCAAATCCGGCCTGTGCCTGTGGCACAGGCTTTTTTTATGCTCCACTTACACAGATTCACCTTTAACCCGTTTCAGGAAAACACCTACGTGGTGGGTCATTCCGACGGTACCTGCATCATTGTCGATCCCGGCTGTCATACTGCTTCAGAACAGCAGCATCTGAATAAATTCCTCCAGGACAATCAACTTAAACCGCTGGCCATCGTCAATACGCACGCGCACATAGACCACATCTTCGGCCTGGATTATTTACGTTCGTTCCATCAAATCCCTTTTTACCTGCATCCTTTGGAACTGGAGGTGTTGCAGTGGGCACCCCAAAGCGGTAAAATGTGGGGATTTGACATCTCCGAACAGGAAGCACCAGAACATTTACTTCCTGGGGCAGGAACATGCTGCGTAGGCAGCATTGAGCTGGAAATCAGATTTTGCCCCGGACATTCGCCGGGCTCGGTTTGTTTCATCAATCGGGAAGACGCCTGGATTATTGGCGGTGATGTACTTTTCAGGGAGGGCATCGGAAGAACAGACCTCCCCGGAGGAAATCACCATCAACTGCTCCGGTCCATCAGGGAGCAACTGTTCACACTACCCGATCATTTCAACGTATTTCCTGGACACGGACCGGAAACAAATATTGGGCACGAACGCCTGTTCAATCCCTTTCTCAACGAGGGCTGAGCAACATTTCCGCTGGTTATTCTTTGAACGCAGCGAAGTCAAACAACAGGCTGAACCTGAGCTGATTGGCCAAAGGATGACGCTGTTGGAAAGGCACCAGATAAGCGGCATCGATACCAAGTACCCGATAACGCACGCCAAATCCGAAGGTCAGGTATTTGCGGTTCCCTTTGGTGCTGGGTTCATGGAAGTAGCCTGCACGCGCGGCAAAGCGCTTGTTGTACCAATATTCCATACCCACAGATACGTTGTATTCCTTGATTTCTTCCTGAAAACCACCGGGAGCATCGCCAAACGACTGAAACAAACCCTGAATAACCGGCACATCGGGATCTCCACCCACAAACACCCGTGATCCATTCTGATCAATTGAATCACCACCAAGGTAGTTCTTGAGGTAATACGGACGGGTGGGAACCATCAACTTATTGATGTCCAGGGCAAAAACAACCCTGTTGTATTCATCAATTTCATAATCAAGTGCACCCCCAATTTTCAGGTTCATGGGAATGAAATCACGCTGTTCTCGGTTGGTGTAAGTCATTTTTGAACCGATGTTCTGAAGATTTGCACCAAAAGACAATTTCGCATCTTTTCCCTTAATCTCAATTTTGTCCTGGTAGTATACGTTAATATCACCGGCACCGGCAACACCTGGTCTGGTACTTATTCCATTGAGCTGGCGCACACCTGCAATATTTGAACGGATGAAGCGCAAAGCCACGCCTACCGAAAATTTATCCGTCAAACGCGTTGCATATCCCGCATCTAATGCAAACTCATTGGGGTTAAAACTACCAATGGGATCTCCTTGGAAATCGGTAAAGTTGATATTGCCCAGCGAGAAATACCTGAATGACCCAGATATCACCCCATTCTTCCCAACCTTATTGTAGGCACTGAGGTACGAGAATTGAACATCTGGAACAAGGCTGCGCAGCCAAGGGGCATAAGAAATACCCATACCCGATTTTTTTTCGGCAAAAGCCAGTTTTGACATGTTCCAGTGTATGGAATTTGCATCGGGGCTGATGGCCACGCCGGCGTCTGCCATGCCGGCGCTTCTGCTGTCGGGAGTAATTGTAAGAAAAGGCACCATGGTAGTTACCACATTCTGTTGACCTGCCAATTGGGTCTTGCTGATTTGTGCCAGAAGTTGTGTTGCGGTGAACCCTGAACATAACAGGGCGATTATTCTATGAAAGTTCATCTTGCGATTGAATAGCTGCAAAAATAGGATTTCCGACTTTAACGCGCGTTTTGTGTGCTTATTATTCTGCCATGATGGATAGATGATTCGCCTGAAGCTGTTCGAATTACCACTCGGTAGAAATACATCCCATTACCAGGGATGCCATTTTGTGGCTTCCAGCTCAATGCACCGGAACGCGCAGCTGCCTCATAGATGCTGGTGGTTTGGCGATGTATTTGCCTGCCTGTGACATCGGTAATGGTCAATTCTGCTTCCAGATCTTCGCCGGCGGCATTGTGTTCCACCATAAATCGAACTTCCTGCCCGGGATCTGCAGGGTTGGGATATGGAACCACCTTGGCGACCTTAAATACACCACGTTCACTCACCAGCATTTGAATACTGGCTTCCGATGAATTATTGAAAATATCCCAAACACGCAAGGTTAGTGTATGCATACCCGGACTGAGGTTCTGGAGTGGGAAACTGATACTTCCACTCGTATAACTGTCCATGTCGGCGGTGTAATAATCATTCACAACAAATACTTGCTCCTGAGGAGTTCCTTTGTCCACAAACAGCAACAAATCCCTGCCTATGCCATTACCTGTAGCATTAATTCCGTTGGCATCGCGGAGGAAGGCCAGCGCCAGTGCATCCGAAGCGACCACACCACCGCTGCGAAATGTGGTGTCGTTCATGAACAAACGAATTCCGGGTCCAGACTTGTCTGCAATCAACACCTGTTCACTTCCGCCGATCAAGACCTGATGATACCCGCATGCATCGGTTATTCCATTCTCCGCATACAAGGAGATCTTACCCGAAGCTACCTGATAGCTGATGTCTTTGGGTACCATAAATTCAACCCGAAATATCCCATTCTGAATGGTCGCTAAACCTTTGTAGATGATGGTATTTTGTGTTTTGTAGCTCAGTTCACTGCCTGGATTATCGTTGGCCAGTGTTTTACGCACCTGCACCTTATCATAAACAGTGATGTACAATCGGCCATTAAAATCAGGGAATGGTTGGCCATTTCGCTGCTCCACATGACCTTCAAGCAACGCGCGGCTGAATGCCTTTAATGTATCGCGAAAATCTCTCGCCGCAATATTGTTGATGAAATCCAGCTTCACCAGATGCAATGGGAATGCCGGAGTCATGGAAGGATCGCCCAACAGTGCAAACTTTCGGTCTTCATCCGTCCTGTTTCCTCGGTTTTTCACATTGCGCATGATGTCGCCAATGGTTGGCAAAGGCGCAGGCGCAGCAACCAAACCATATTCCTTCCAGAATGCGCTGTTGATGGATTTATTTCCGGTATTGTACGTGAGTCGTGTGGTGGTAAGCAGTGCCACATTGCCACCTCCGGAATGAAGGATACTCAATTCACCGGCAGATTGTCGGGCCGGATCGTCAAATCTGCTGAACTCACAGGTAGCGGTAACCATGATGGAAAGTCGGTTCTTGTTGGTCCAGTTTTTAATCATCGGAACGGTAAGCACTTCTTCCTGCGCCCATCCTTTTTCACCACCATGCCCCATGTAATTAAAGAACAGGGTACCGCGACTCATGTTGCGGTTGATGGAGGCCTGTGCATCCGGATAAGCTTCTGTATTTCCGGTATTTACCTGTCGGAATGCGTCAAAATAAACCTTATCGGCATTGAACTCAGGATGTGCGGCGGTAACGTATTGCGCATAGGATTCCGATTCATTCAGAAATTCAAACTCCCATTGGTCGTTGTCCACATCATCGGCGGCAAACGCAATCCTGTTCCGCCATTCACCCAAGGTTGCCGGGCTGTCGTATTGAATAATTTTATCAACCAGTGAAGCAGCTTCTTCCCCGGTGCGCACAGGCAAGCGACCCACCGCTATCGACATTGGCCCGTTAAACAAGCGAAAACCGGTGGCTGAATCCAGAAAGGCATAAAAATCATCGGTGGCAAAGCTGGTGTTGATGTAGGACGTAACATCGCTTTGGTACACAGGAATGAAATTGGTATTGCCCTTTACCCTGTCTTTATAGTCATAAGAAGCTGCACCGAACAGCAATACGTACTTCAGTGGATTGGGCGTATTGCTTTGCCGGTGGTACACATAGCTGATGAAGTTTCGGATGGCGCTCACATCTTGGGCCCCGGAACTAAACTCCCGGTAAATTTCTTGAGGCGTGACCAAGCGACAACGCTTTCCTTGGGCCGTCCTGTGCGCGGCAAGGCGCTTTGCCGGATCCATAAACTCAGGATGCACAATGACCAGCAATTCGCAAGGTTCTGCTGCTTTAAGGTTTTGATTGTTGATCCGGCCACCCAGTTCCGGGCGCAAGGCCGAGTTTTCATCAAAGCAAATGAACCTTCGGGCCTGGTTGGTTTGAACAGCCCTGAAAAACCTGTTAGGACCATCTGCTTCAAGGGCCTGTACCTTGGCTGCATAAGGCACACTTACGTCCCAAACTTGAAAGCCATCACCCTGAAATTGCCATGCGCCTGTTTTGCCCGGGGCAAGTGGTAAAATGGCAAACTCAAATTGACGCCCTTGAAAAATGAGGTTGCGTTCGTAGTGAATCTCGTACCATCCCAAGTATCCATTAGCGTTGAAATTGGGCCTGGAATAGCGCAAGGAAAAAGACCAGTTTTCTGCACCGGGAAACCGTCCTTCCCATTCTTCATCCACATAACTGATGTCATTGATGTTCAATGCAGGTATGGGAATGAACTTTTGATTTCCTGCCACATCAAGGGTGAAATATCCGGACCCGCCCGGATTTCTACCAGCGACCTTTAGCTTCATCAATACCGATGAACCGGGGCGCAGTCCTTCCAGGGTATGGTTAAATTGATACACATCTGTCTGTCCTCCAAAGCGTTCGCCAAGCCACTCCTTGCCGGATATGCTCAGATTGTACAGATCTCGTTCATGAAAAATCATGGACGCGGCACTATTGCTTACAGAATCTACTTGCAGCCCCATTCCGGATTCGATATCCGCAATACGTTTGCCCTGTTTTCCACCGTAAGTAAGGTACACACGTGCTGCTTCTTCATAAAGGTGCTGCACATGTTCGTAACGTCCCAAAGAAGGAGCGTACTTCCAAACATGCGCCGCGTCTGAATAAAAGAAAACACCGTCACCCTCGTCGAATGAGCCATCTGCTTCTCCGGCAACCATGATCGGCAATTCCGGCGGATCAGCGAAAACGGCAGCCGCCGGCAATTCGCTCAACATCCCACCTTGATGTCCCAGGATTCTTATGGTTCTGGGATCAACTTCAGCCGGGTTGATACCCAAACTGCGCAGATCGCCGGCGCTGATTTTGTAAACACCACTTGCCGGGATGCGAAGTTCAAACCACGCGCCTGATGCAAAAGCACTTTGTCCCTTCAGCCCTGCAGCTTGCAGCAACATCCAGACGCAAAAAAAACTGCGGCGTAAGTTCAGATTCATACTTTTTGAAGACAATTCGATTTCCAAATATCCGTTATAGCAAACGTAATCGATGGCAAAAAGTTGCCTCATAAAAGAATTTAAGGATGAACAGTTGTCAGATGAAAATAAAACACAATTTGTTGTACTTTTGTCCATTAGCAGAAAAATCATCTATGATGAGAACCTATACCAAAAGCGCAGTTTTCTTTGTCGGCATCTTGCTTGCCGGTTCGCTCAAGGCTCAGGATCCGGAACTGTCACAGTTCTATGCTGCGCCGATGTACACCAACCCGGCAATGGCGGGGTCGGCTTTTTGTCAGGCGGGAGCTGCAGGCAGGGTAGCCCTGAACTACAGGAACCAATGGCCTACACTTCCCGGAACCTTCCGTTCTTTTGCCGCATCCTGGGATCAACACATTCCGGATCTTGGCGGAGGGTTGGGTATCATGGCGTTTAGGGATGTTGCCGGAACCGGCCTCCTTACCACTACGAGCTTCAGTGGCATATACTCCTATATGTTGGCGGTGAACAAGAAATTGTACATGCGTTTTGGCTTACAGGCCACTTTCACCGACAAGCGCATTGATGTAACCAAATTGCGTTTCTCCGACCAAATTGATCCTACGCTGGGATTTGTCAGAAACACCAATGAACAATTCCCTACCACCTCTGTAGGTTTCCCAAATTTCGCTGCGGGCTGGATGATGTACACCTCTAAATTCTATTTGGGTGTTGCAGCACACAACATTGTTGAGCCAAATCAGTCTTTCTTTAAGAATCCTGACGGCAAATTGCCAAGAAGGTATACCGTTCATTCCGGTGCAATGATTCCATTGGGACCAAGCAGAAGAGACCCAACAGGATTTTTTTCCCCCAACGTATTGTTTATGATGCAACAGAATTTCTCACAAATGAATCTCGGTTTTTACATGACCCGTGGTCCGTTGGTGAGCGGTTTGTGGTTCCGCCAGACTTTTGGCAACTACGGCACATCTGATGCAATCATGGCATTGATTGGTTTCCGAAAAGACCGCTTTAAGTTTGGTTACTCCTTCGACATTACGGTAAGCGATGGAAACAGCGCCATCCCT
This sequence comes from Bacteroidota bacterium, assembly GCA_041170785.1. GTDB lineage: Bacteria > Bacteroidota > Bacteroidia > NS11-12g > UBA955 > REEB481. The sequence continues at coordinate 7,672 of JBEDND010000172.1, forward strand.
TATTCGCATGAAGTAAGCGCCATCATTGAATGGTGTGTGCCTCCGGGACGCAGGCCTTTCCGACCCTTGCGCTGCCCAGAGTTTTAATGGACAGAACGCAAAATCAACTATTATTGCACAATTTTCAAATCAAACAAACGTTTCCAACAGAACACTAAAGACTGCAAAGCAGCATGAATATGAAACTTAGATCACTGCTCACACTGTTTGCCGCATCCGGTTTGCTCTTTACCGCTTGCCAGAAAAAACAGAAAAGCGCTGTTACCGGCCAAGGGTACAACGATCCTAAATGGGGTGGTTTTTTCAATCCTAAATATAAAGGTCAGGAAACTGGCCCTGGGCTCGTGCTCATTGAAGGTGGTTCCTTCACTATGGGAACAACGGAACAAGACATGACTGCCGACAACAATTCGGTAGAGCGTAAAGTTACCGTGAACTCCTTTTACATGGATGAAACTGAGGTAAGCAATGTTCAATACCGTGAATACCTGTATTGGGTAAACAGGGTGTTTACAGAATATCCGGAAGTTTACAGGAATGCCCTGCCTGACACGCTTTGCTGGCGCAGCAAATTGGCCTACAACGAGCCTTTTGTGGAATATTATTTCCGTCACCCCGCCTATAAAGATTATCCTGTGGTTGGTGTGAACTGGGTTCAGGCATCAGATTTTGCTTCATGGCGCACAGACCGGGTGAACGAAATGATCCTGGATCGCGAGGGAATTGTAAAATTTGATGTCACTTCCGATGGAAACAACGACAACAACTTTAATACACGCTCATACCTCGCTGGTCAATTCCAATTTGCCAAAAAAGGAAAACACCTGCCCAAGGATTACACCAAGAAAAAAGCAACACGGGAGCGCGTGAGTGTTGAAGACGGTGTGCTGCTTCCGGATTACAGACTTCCCACAGAATCAGAATGGGAATATGCCGCTCAGGCAAACATTGGCAATACAGTGGCCAACAACATTGATGTAAAGAAAGTTTACCCTTGGAACGACTACACTGTTCGCGTTAAAGACGGAAAAGAACGCGACCGCGGCAAGATCATCATGAACGCCATGGTTGGTAAAGGTGACATGGGCGGTATTGCCGGCGGACAATTGAATGACGCGGGCTTCATCCCAACGCCAGTTTATTCATACTGGCCCAATGACTACGGCTTGTACAACATGGCTGGAAACGTGGCAGAATGGGTGATGGATGTTTATCGTCCGCTTTCGCTCGAAGATATGGATCAGTTCATGCCTTTCCGCGGAAACGTGTATAAGACGGTACAACTGAACCAATATGGTGAAATCGAAGACAAAGACAGTCTTGGCCGCCTGAGGTTCCGCAACGTTGACCTTCAGGAGAACATCAACCGCAGGAATTACAAAGTTGCTGATAACATTGGCTTTAAAGATGAGCCCGGAGCTAATGCCAACGACGATTACTTCTACGAGTATGGCGTTACTACGCTGGTGGACAACAAGGCACGCGTATTCAAAGGAGCATCTTGGTTTGACCGCCTCTATTGGGCATCCCCCGGAACACGCAGATATCTGGATGAAAAACAAAGCCTTTCTACCCTGGGATTCCGTTGTGCCATGATTCGCGTGGGTGCTCCTGTGGGTAACAGCAAGAAGAAATACAATGGCCTGCCTTCCAGCGGTATCGATAAAAAGACTAAAAGGAAGCGCTAAGCGCAACTAAAAATATTCAAATAAAAAACCCACCTGTCGGTGGGTTTTTTATTTGGTTACGATGTAAAAGCAATTCAGGCTTAGCAATAAGTTTCGTAAGCCTGCTCGAGGTTTGAAGCGATCATATCGGCAGTGCGTCCTTCGATATGGTGACGCTCAACAAAGTGAACCAGTGCACCGTCGCGAAACAAAGCAATGGCAGGCGAAGACGGCGGATAAGGGGCAAAAAACTCACGAGCCTTGTTGGTCGCATCCAAATCCTGACCAGCAAACACAGTCAGTAAACGGTTGGGCTTTTTAGCTCCGCTGATGGAACGAAGTACTCCGGGACGTGCACTTCCCGCAGCACAACCACACACTGAATTCACAACCACAAGTGTGGTACCTTCTTGATTATTCAGCGCCTGTTCCACCTCTTCCGGTGTTTTCAATTCAACAAATCCCTGAGAGGTAAGTTCTGCACGCATGGGCGCTACAAGCATTTCTGGATATGGCATATGGTTTATTTGATTGTTGGTTTCAAATTTAGGTACAAAGCGCATTCCGCTTTTTACTACGCTCGTTTCAGTCTATTTTTGCAGAAAAAAAACAGATGTCAACTGAAACTATGTCACTTCCATACAAAGTAAAAGACATTTCTCTGGCTGAATGGGGCCGTAAAGAAATTCGCCTGGCAGAAGCAGAAATGCCCGGACTCATGGCAATTCGCCATAAATACAAAGCCGAGCAGCCATTGAAAGGTGCCAGGGTCGCAGGTTGCCTGCACATGACCATTCAAACGGCTGTACTCATTGAAACATTGGCAGACCTTGGCGCTGAAGTTCGCTGGAGCTCATGCAACATTTTCTCTACACAGGATCATGCCGCTGCAGCAATCGCCGCTGCCGGTATCCCGGTTTTTGCCTGGAAGGGCATGAACGAGGAGGAATACGACTGGTGCATTGAACAAACCTTATACTTCGGTGATTCCAGTAAACCATTGAATATGATTCTCGACGATGGAGGTGACCTCACCAACATCGTTTTAGACAAGTATCCTGACTTGGCCCAACACATCAAAGGTATTTCCGAGGAAACAACCACCGGTGTAAAACGTCTGTACGACCGTCAGAAAGCCGGAACCCTTCCCATGCCTGCCATCAATGTGAACGACAGCGTTACCAAGAGCAAGTTCGACAACAAGTATGGTTGTCGTGAGAGTTTGGTAGATGCCATCCGTCGTGCAACAGATGTGATGCTGGCCGGTAAAGTTGCAGTAGTTTGCGGTTATGGTGATGTAGGAAAAGGCAGCGCAGATTCACTCCGCGGTGCAGGCACCCGTGTAATTGTTACTGAAATCGACCCCATTTGCGCACTTCAGGCAGCAATGGACGGTTATGAAGTGAAGACACTCGAATCAGCACTTGCTGAAGCGAACATCGTTGTTACTGCTACTGGCAACTGTGGCATCGTGCGTGGCGAGCATTTCCAAAACATGCGCGACAAAGCCATCGTTTGTAACATTGGCCACTTCGATAACGAAATTGACATTGCCTGGCTTAACACCAACTATGGCCACTCAAAATACACCATCAAACCCCAGGTGGATGTATATGAAATCAACGGCAAGGAAATCATTGTTTTGGCAGAAGGCCGCCTTGTGAATCTGGGTTGCGCCATGGGTCATCCATCTTTTGTGATGTCCAATTCATTCACCAATCAAACATTGGCGCAGATTGAATTGTGGAACAACCACGGCAAATACGAAAATCAGGTTTATGTGCTGCCCAAGCATCTTGATGAAATGGTTGCCCGCCTGCACCTGGATCACATCGGTGCGGAACTTACCGTGTTGCGCAATGATCAGGCTGATTACATCGGCGTTCCAATGGAAGGTCCGTACAAACCCGAACATTATCGTTATTAATCAGGAACAATCCTGGTGGAATAAAAAAAGCCCGGCCATTTGGTCGGGCTTTTTTTTAATCAAGGGATCAAAAGCCAATCCGATATTCCTAAAAATAAGGCAGCCCAATAAGCCGGATTCTGTTACACCCGAAAGTGCATCTGTCATTTATCTGGCCCGCCCCGAAGGACGTGGACGTTCGGCCTACCCTCCCCTCCGTCATTCAGGCTTGCGCCGGAACTACTTGGACGAGTAACCCTCAATGAGGGGTATATTTGGCCTTTCAACTCCCGGGGTTTACCTCAACAGCCGTTACCGTACTGATGCGTGAGCCCTTACCTCGCGATTTCACCCTTACCTGCCAACCCGAAAGTGGACAGGCGGTATTTTTTCTGTGGCACTTTCCGTCACAAGCCGCTTACACCAACCTGTGCCCCCGTTTTCACGGGGCGGGATACTCTGTGTTGCCCGGACTTTCCTCTCCAGTTTCGAAAAACCGGAGCGACAGATCGGGCTGCCTTGATTCAAAGATACTGCCTGTAAACTCAACCAAGCACAGCAGGTTACATCATTATATATTTGCATTTCATGAGCGTAGCATATGAAGCAGTAATTGGCCTGGAAATCCATGTTCAGCTGCTCACCCAAAGCAAGGCATTTTGTGCAGACAGCACCGCTTACGGAGCACTTCCCAATACCCAGGTAAGTCCGATTAGCCTCGGACATCCGGGAACACTGCCTCGTCACAACCGCCATGCCGTAGAACATGCCCTGAAAATTGGGCTTGCGCTTGATTGTAGCATAACCAGGGAAAATCATTATTCCCGTAAGAATTACTTCTACGCCGATTTACCCAAAGGATACCAGATTACGCAATTCAATACGCCCATTTGCGAAGGCGGCGGTGTGAATATTCGTTTGAAAGACGGCAGTCGTAAAAGAATCGGGCTCATCCGGATTCACATGGAAGAAGATACCGGAAAGAGCATGCATGACCAAGATCCTAATGACAGTTTGATTGATTTCAATCGCGCAGGTACTGCACTGATTGAAGTTGTTACGGCCCCTGATATACGCAGTGGTGAAGAAGCCTACGCTTTTGTGACAGAAATTCGACGTTTGGTGCGCTACCTGGACATTTGTGATGGCAATATGGAAGAAGGCAGCTTGCGCTGTGATGCAAACGTTTCCATTCGTCCGGTGGGAACCACCGCTTTTGGCACCAAGGTAGAAGTTAAAAACATGAACTCTATCTCAAACGTACGCCGCGCTATTGATCACGAGATTGATAGGCAAAGGGAAATTCTAGAATCCGGTGGCACCGTTTCCGGAGAAACACGGGGCTTCAATGCCTTAAGTGGAACAACTTTTCCGATGCGCAGCAAAGAAATGGTGAATGATTACCGCTACTTCCCCGAACCCGACTTGCCCCCATTGATCCTGAGCGACCAATACATCAAGGCCGTGCATAAACTCATGCCGGAACTTCCTGAAGCCCTGTTCCAAAGGTTTACCCTTGAATTGGGCCTGAGCGAATATGATGCCGGCGTGCTTACCGATGATAAAGCTACCGCTGCATACTTCCTCAGTGTGGTTCAACATACAGGGAATTACAAAGCTGCCGCCAATTGGGTTACCGTTCATGTAAAAGGGTACCTCAACGAACACGCCATCAGCATCGATGATTTCCCTTTGAGTGGCAAGCGCGTGGCCGACCTTATCGCCCTCATTGACTCCGGCAAAGTGAGCAACAGCAGCGCAGCACAAAAACTCTTCCCGGCCATGATTACCCAGGAAGGAAAATCACCGCTGGAACTTGCAGAAACACTAAACCTGCTTCAAACTTCAGACGCAGACCTTATTGAAACCCTGGCCAACGAAGTGCTTGCAGCGTTTCCGCAGAAAGTATCCGAATACCGGCAGGGAAAAACCGGACTGCTCGGTATGTTTGTTGGAGAAATCATGAAGCGGAGTAAGGGCAAGGCGGATCCCAAAAAAGCCAATGAAATTGTGCTGAAAATGCTTGAAGCCTAAATAAAGCCTCAGATTATACTACCTTCACTTAGCTTAGCCTGACATGGTTTTTTCAAGCCTGATTTTTCTGTACCTATTCCTGCCCGCTTGCTTGTTGCTTTACTATGCATGGCACAACAGGACTTACAGAAATACGCTACTCACCTTGTTTTCCCTCGTCTTTTATGCATGGGGAGAACCTATTTGGGTCATTTTACTTGTTTTTTCCGCCACCTTGGATTATTCCATTGCGCGGTTGATCGAGCAAAAACGGGGAACCATCTGGGCGCAAGCAGGACTTTGGTCATCAGTAACCTTAAATCTGGGTTTGCTCTTTCTATTCAAATACAGTTCATTCATTTACGAAAACGTTAACCTCTTACTCGGCACCAGTTTCTCCATTCCTCAATACGCCCTGCCCATAGGCATATCATTTTACACCTTCCAAACCATTTCATACGTGCTGGATGTGTACAGAAATGAAGTGCCGGCGCAGCGGAACTACTTGAGTTTTCTGCTGTTTGTAAGCCTGTTCCACCAGTTGGTTGCAGGGCCAATAGTACGGTATGTTCATATTGCCGATGAAATCGACAACCGCAAATTTGACATTGCGGACATCGCCGGGGGCGTGCACCGCTTCTGTATCGGCCTTTTCAAAAAAGTTTGTATCGCCAACGTTGCCGGAGAACTTGTAGTGAAATTCCTGGGCAGCGACTTAAGCACACAGAGTATTGCAGGTGGCTGGTTTGGCCTGCTGATGTTCACCCTGCAAATTTATTTCGACTTCAGCGGCTATTCAGACATGGCCATAGGCATGGGTCGGATGTTTGGTTTTCATTACCACGAGAACTTTGATTATCCTTATATATCAAGGAGCAGCACTGAGTTCTGGCGCCGCTGGCACATCTCATTGGGCAGTTTTTTCAGGGATTATGTCTATATCCCGCTCGGTGGTAAGTCACATAAACCCTACCGGAATCTGTTCGTCGTTTGGTTGCTCACCGGCTTTTGGCATGGTGCAAGTTGGAACTTCATACTGTGGGGGCTCTATTTCGGAGTACTTATTGGACTTGAAAGGCTGTTCCTCAAGAAATTTCTCGATACGCTTCCCCGCATTGTAGGCCACTGCTACCTGCTGTTTGCCGTGATGATGGGCTGGGCCTTGTTTTATTTCACCGACCTGAACCGACTTGGCGAATTCTTGAAGTTGTTGTTTGGTGGCGGTAATCATGTGGCTTGGAACCTTGAAATATCCCTTTCCCTCAAAGAGCACTTCTTCTGGTTGATCATAGCCTTGATTTTATGCACGCCCGTTTATCTGCTCGCATATAAAAAAGGCTATCAAAAACTGGAACAACGATCCCTAAGCATGGGACAAGTATTGCTTACACTTGCCAATATCTTGCTGCTCATGGGCAGCACAGCCATGTTGGTTGGTAAAAGCTACAATCCATTCCTCTACTTCAGATTTTAACAATGAAACAGCGCGTTCACTACCTACAACTTGTTTCATTTACCCTGTTCCTGGGTGGCATTGGTTTCCTTTCCCTGATCAAACAAAAAAACACCGTAAGTATTGAGGAGAAGCGCCAATTAACTCCGGTACCCGTTTACAGCTGGAAATCTCTAAAGGAAGGCAGGTTCACCGACAGTATGGAGTTGTACTATGCAGATAATTTTCCCTGGAGGCAATCCTTCATGAATGCGGCTTTTGCCATGCAACGTGCCAGGGGAATAAAATCGGAAGAGGTTAGCTTTTACAGTACCGAAAAAAAAACTGGAGTGAATACTCCTCATTTGAAGCCGGAACAACAGGCTAAAGACTCCGGTGATGATGCCAGCCTCACGGCTGAAGTAAGCAAAGGCTTAATCATTTACAACAACATGGCCATGCAGGTGTTCGGTGGTTCCGAAAAAATGGCCAAAGCCTGCGCCCAGAGTATCAACAATTTTGTCGCCGCACTTCCGCCAGCGGTGCGTTCTTATTGCATGGTAGCTCCCACCGCAGGCGAATTTTACCTACCTGCATCTTACCGGAAAATGGCCCGTTCTGAAAAAGACAATATTGCCACCATTTACAACAACCTGAATCCAAACATCACAGCGGTTGATGCCGTCACGGCATTGGCCGAGCATACCAAAGAGTATTTATACTTCAACAGCGACCATCACTGGACCGCATTAGGTGCATATTACGCCTATCGCGCTACCTGTGAAAAAATGGGCATCACTGCAAATGATATACAAGCAATGCCTAAAAAAACCATCAACGGATTCCTGGGATCGCTGTATTGGTTGACCCGAGATCAAAAATTATTGGCGCAAAAGGACTTCGTAGATTATTACCAGATACCCGGCGAGTACACTACTCGTGTATTTACCAAGAACAACCCAAACAAACCGATCATCAGCAATTTGCTTGCCGGATATGCTTCCGGAGCCAATGCCTATTCCGTATTCCTGGGCGGTGATTATCCATTGATGCGCGTCAATACTGCAGCAGAAAGCGGAAGGAAATTACTCATCATCAAGAACTCCTATGGGAATCCATACTCGGTGTTCTTTGTCCCGCACTTTGATGAAGTTTTTATTGTGGACTATCGATATTATGAAAAAGGTGTTTTACCGCTTATCAAGGAATTTGGAATTACCGATGTGCTGATCACCTACGGTTCGTTCTCTGCTAACACATCCTGGCATATACGACGCTTGCAACACATCATGCACGGTAATGGAAACCCAATACCCAAGAAGAAAAGTAAAGACACATCTGCAACAGCAAGCCCCTCCGATACCACCAAAAACACCAATGAATGATTAGGGTATTGCAAGATAGCATCCAGAAAATTTCAGGAATATTTAAGTCGCAGAACAGTCTTTGCGCAAAACGAATCATGCGCATTTCTTCAGACTGCTCGGCAGGAAAACGCTTCCTTATTCTTTTCTTCTTGTGGTTTGCCCCAACAGTCAGCAGCCGCGCTCAAGGTATCGCAGCGGCTTATTCCTGGATTGATAGCGATTTAAATGCCATTCAGTTTTACCGACGAGACGCCATAGAACGGTTCTTTCAGGCTTGGACTTCTGCAGATTCTGCGAGGGTAAGCATATTGCATCTGGGAGATTCCCATATTCAGCCCGATATCTTTCCGGGGGTGCTGCGGAAACGATTTCAGGAACTGCTGGGCCCAGGCGGAAGGGGATTGATGTTCCCTTTTTCCACTGCCAAAACTTATTCTTCCGTAGCCTACAGCTCCAGTCATCAGGGCGCCTGGTCGGCTTCACGCAGCATTGAACCCCTTCCTAAATACACCCTTGGTGTTTGCGGAGCCACCTGTCGCACCAATGATTCCGCTGCCAGCTTCAGCATTCGCTTCACAGAACCTATTCCTACGCACTACAATACCCTGCGAATTTTTTGTAAGAAATCGCCATTAAGCTATTCCATTTGGATCAGCACCGATGAAGGGGAAGAACTGTATCGGGCAGATATTGAAGGCGACCTGAGTCCGTACCTTGAAATCAACAACCTGCCCCCGCTTCAAAATGGGTTCAGCATCAGGGTTGAAAAAACCAGCCCCGTGCAGGAAGAGTTTGAATTTTACGGCATGAGTCTGGAAAGCAGCCTTCCGGGCGGCGCGGTCATCCACTCGGCAGGAATTGGCGGCGCACGGTATAATGCACCTCTGTACCAGAAATTATTTCTGAACCAACTACCTGTGCTGGAACCAGATTTGGTGATTTTGGATTACGGCACAAATGATTACCTGTACGACGACCAAATCAAACCCGAGCTGGAACATGAAATTGTTCAAATCATTTCCAACATCCGGGCGGTTAGTCCCAATACCTGCATTTTGCTTACCACCACGCAAGACATGATGCGCAAAGGGCGTAAACTCCAATCGGGAGAAAAGTTTTCAGACCTGATTCGAAATATTGCGCGTGCGGAAAACTGCGCCTTTTACGACTGGTTCTGGATTTCGGGAGGGAACAACAGCATCAGCAAATGGGTAGGTAGTGGCCTCGCACAGCAAGACATGATTCACCTAACCAAAAAGGGTTACTCCTTGAAGGGTGAATTGCTCTTTGATGCATTTCTACGCACACAAGCCGTGATGATGGATGAGGAAGCCTATGACTCGCTGGTGTTTTCCCTTGACAGCATCCGAAAAGCACAGCCAATAGCGACCACCGACAGCACTACAGACAGTTCCAATCGCGTAATCACCGTCCGACCTCCGCAAACGAAAGTGGTCACTTATGCACCACAGGTGAAAAGTAAAAAAGTGATTCGCCATAAAGTGAAAAGCGGCGAAACCCTATCCTATTTGGCAAGAAAATACCACGTCACGGTGAAGCAAATTCAGCAATGGAACCGCCTGACGGGCACAAGAATTCGCATTGGCCAAACCTTGATTATTTACCAGACCAAATAAGCTCAGATTTTGCCGCTCAGCCTGTAGGCAAGCATACCTACCCATTCCTTAACCAGAACTTCCCAATGAAGAAGGATTTCCGTGGAAGGTAAAATCCAATCCTTCAACTCATAACTATCTGAGGTTCTGCTCAGAAAATGCACGGGATAAGGAATGCATTCCATACCGGCTTTCTGAAAACAGGCCATGGCCCTGGGCATGTGCGAGGCGCTGGTAACCAACAAATAAGGCCCTTTGAGCTTCAAGCTGTCGCTGAGTTTCTTGCTGTATTGTGCGTTTTCAAAGGTGTTTCTGCTCGCTGATTCAAGCAGCATATCGCTGTCGTTGACACCTGCATGAAGCAACATTTCCCTACTGTATAAAGCCTCACTGCGCAGCCGTTGCATGAGGGAACCACTGCCGCCGCTCAACAACAATTTCCGGACCTGTTTCTGGTGGTACAGTGCCAGCGGATAATATAAACGGTCGCCAGCCGCCGTCAACTGCGCGCGATTTCTCCCGGCATCCCAAAACGCATATCCGCCAAGTACTATGGCCGCTTCACAGGGTATTTTACTTTTGATGACAACGCTGTCTGGCTGTGCCTCCCAAGCCCTGGCACAAGTGTTGAACACCACGCCATTCCCAAAAAAGAACAAGCACAGCATCGAAGCAAGTATCAGGGATTTACGGCGCTTTTGATTCTTGGTAAACAGGGCCCAAAAACCACAAATCATGATCCAGGTCAACGGCCTGATCAGAAATACCAGCAATTTGGAGAGGACGAAAAACACGCCTCGAATTTAGGCAATTGGAACACGCCCCAAACCTCAGAGCTCAGGCTTCTTCACCGGCAACAACAAAGGAATTAAATATGGATAACTGGAGGATAAACTCTGAAACAGACACTTCATCTTTGCCCTCATGTCGTTAGAATTAAAAGGAAAAATTGTGCAGGTATTGCCGATGCAACAAGGAGAAGGCCGCAATGGTCCTTGGAAAAAACAAGAGTACATCTTGGAAATCCCCGGCCAATACCCAAAAAAATTGTGTTTTAATGTATGGGGTGGTAAAGTTGATGAATTTGGCATCCGTCCGGATGAAGAATTAACGGTAAGCTTCGACGTAGAAAGCCGTGAATACAATGGCAGATGGTACACTGAGGTAAAGGCCTGGAAGGTTTCGCGCAATGGCGATGCCTATCAGTCGGCGCCTCCATTTCAGGGAGGATCTTCTTTCGATGCGCCTCCATTTAGCAGTGCTCCATCTGAACCTATGACTCCGGAAGATGGCAGTTCTGTGGAAGGCAAAGGCATGCCCGAAGACCTGCCCTTTTAAACCGTTCGATTTACTTTGTTGTTCTGGATTCCAGCGCCTCCAGCCTGGTTTCCAGTTGTTGGATTCTGCGCTCCTGTTCTTTAATGATGGAAAGCAGATACACCGGCAATCGGTCGTAATGCACTGAATACGGAACGATTTTATGGTGGTTCAACAGTTCTTTGCCGTTGGCATCTGTGGCCGCAACGCCGGTTTCTCCAATCCATTGCCGCTCCGGACCATATACCACCAAATCGGGCATCACGTCGGCCACTTCTTCGGCAATCAGACCTACTTCCTGATTTCCTCCCAAGGCAGGCTTCAACTGATATACCACAGGCCTGAGGCTGAATATCTTTTCTTTGGAAACGTGCAAATCACGGATGTGCTCTTTCACATGCCTGGTGGAAGATTGCGGCCTGAGTTCTCCGCTGCTGGTGCGCACCACGGCAGTGCCTGAACCTGTAGTGCTCGAATTCATAATGAACCGTTGATTGGTTTCAATAACGCCATTGGCCATGATGCCACCGCTGGCAGGTGCACTGGTTGTTCCAACGCGGATTCCTGAAGTCACATAGGCATCACCATCAACCTGCAGTTCATAGCTGGTACTGCTGCTGGAACCTATTCGAAGCCTACCGGAAATATTTGAAGTTGTCGTGCTTCCATTCACCAAAAAACCTCCGGTTCCAATGCTGAGGTCAAAAGAAGAACTGGGCGAAGTGGTGCCAATGCCTACCAGTTTCCCGGATGTAATCCAGATGGCATCGGTGCATTCATATCCTGACCCTGTTCCCCGAACCGTGTATGATGTATTTGAACTTGAACTGCAAGAAATGGTGCTGCCGGAACTTACAACACCTGGCGCCCAGGCAGAACCGGTCCATTTGAGTACATCATTTGTAGATGGGGTATTTGCTGAAACGGCATTCCCCTGCAGCTGCGAGGCGTTCCACATTGCCGAACTGCTCAGTGCATCGAGGGTATCACCGCTGCGCTTCAAGCCATTTCTGGCAACCGGGGGATTCATACCTGCGGGCCGTGAAGGTTTCCAAATACTGCCATCCCATTGCAAAACATCACTCGTGGTTGGAGTTGTTGAAGAAATTCCGAACGATTGCAGTGAACCTGCATTCCACATCGGGCTGCTGTTCCGTGCATCCAAAGTAGTGCCATTCATCACCAAGCCTACCCCTGCTGTAAAGCTGCTTCCCGCCGACAATGCCGCAGGTTTCCAAACACTCCCGTCCCACTGCAAAACATCATTTTTTACAGGCAGGGTCGAAGCAATCGTTCCCGAACGCAACGCAGCTGCATTCCAAATGGGTTGCGATACAGCCGCCCGCAGTGTATCCTTGACCAGAACCAAACCGGTTCCGGGAATCAGCGTACTGCCGGTGGCAGCCATCAGGTCCTTCCCAGGCGTCCAGGCGCTTCCGTCCCACTTCAACACTTCTCCTGAGGCCGGCAGCGTGACAGATACTGCTTTACCCTGCAATGCCTGCGCATTCCAAACAGCAGAAGAACTGTTGGCCCTGAGCGTATCACCACTGCGTGTAAGCCCGCTTCCTGCGACCAATGTTGGCACCTCATCGGATTTCGCGGCGCGGGCCGCATAAAGTGCATAAGGCACGCTCATGAACGCTACCGTGGACTGAATGGTGTAAGAAGAACCTCCCTTAGGATCTATTCCTGTTTCGAGAAAGTATGGACCTTTCGACCAATCAACAGCAGGGAAAGAACCCGACAGCACGCTGCCACTCCCAATTTCTGCAGTAATTAACCCATTGGCATTGCTGCTCAGCGCATGAACTTCATGGTATGAAACCGTTCCGGTGGCACTTCCCTGAAGAACTTTCACTTCCAATCCTACAGGTTTGTTCACCAACAGCGCTCCGGCCGCATCTCGCACTACGGCCTGATAGGAAAAACGCTGCGGTGCCTGTGCCCGAAGGCTGGACAATCCGGCGATGCAACATGCAAACAGTGCGTAATTTTTATTCATAGACTCTTGATTAAAGTGGCAGTATAGATGAGTTGATTTTGATCGTAGAGCATCAGAAAATAACTTCCGGAAGGCAGCCCTTCCAATGAACAAATGGCCGACCTTTGATTGAATTCTGACCTTCGCCTGAGTACACCCTGAGCATCATACAACAGCACCTGACCCACATCAGGAACCGAAGCTCCCAGAATGTGCACTTGATTTCCTGCAGGATTGGGGTATATCGTGAAGTATAGTTCCTTAGGGATTTCCCAAATCCCGGAAGGCGTAACCGACCAGGCTTGCTGCACACCTTGCTGCATGCTTCCGGCGGCATCGCTAACCGGCAAATAACACAACTGACCAATGGAATATGAAACGGCACCAGAAGTATGGCTTGCCGTGCCACCGGCAGCAAGCGTTGTTGCCTGCGCAAACAATGAACAATGAACCCAAACACCAAGAAGCACAGGCAAGAAGCCACGCGTAATAAGTTGCCCCATAATCAAACATAAAGATTTCTTTGAAGAATAGCTTTATGGCCTGACAACAGTTGGTGTAAAAAACTGCAATCGGGGGATGCCCCGCACTGCCAAGAACCGAAGTAACGCGCTAAAATAAAAAAGCCACGCTCGCAGCGCGGCTTTTGTGATTTCGCTGGGACTCGAACCCAGGACCCATACATTAAAAGTGTATTGCTCTACCAACTGAGCTACGAAATCATCCTCAAAACGAGGGTGCAAAAATAAAAACCTTTTCGCACCCTGCAACTTTTTTTGAAAAAAATCTGATACCCCTGAACGGATGCACTTAGAGCTGCTTGCGGTAGGTATTGTGGACTTTAATGGTTCGGCAGCCCAAACTCTCAAGCATGCTGAGCATTTTGGGGTTAAAATCGCCAATCCATGCCAATTCTGAACTCACAAAGCGCCCTTCTTTCAAGGCCTGCTCACGCAGTTTCATGATCAAACCTGTTTCCAGGCCAAGATTTTGAAACTTGGGGATGATTCCGAAAATGATACCTCTAAGCCTGGTGACCTTTCTTCTGTGCCAAAGGAATAAGAGTTTATCCAACAAGGTCAGCCTACCCTTCAGCTTAAGTCTGCGGAACACTTGATTTACATCAATCACATTAATGTAAAAACCAACAGGTTCTCCATCGGCATAGACAAACCAGGCATATTCCTGCAACATGATGGGCTTCAGTTTCCTGAGGTGCATACGCATCTTGCCTTCCGTCATGGG
>JBEDND010000173.1:0-3185 GCA_041170785.1 Bacteroidota bacterium
TGAGCATCAGCATCCAGAACCAAAGCCGGCTGGACAGCGCGGTGCGCGTGGAAACACACCAAAACGGCGGCTGGGAACCTGCTTTTTACGAACAATCAAACAATGTTTTTTTAATCGCCACCGATGTGGAAACCGACAGCATCCGCATCCAAAGCAGCGCATATTCAGCTACCTGCCGCTATCGTTATCGCCTGGACCAGGACAAAACCCATCTTGCAGGCTACTTGAGCTTGCCCGGGGAAGCCGCTTACCACAACGGCATCTGCCGGGTTCCGCTGAACACGCTCGGTTTTCTGTATGTATTGAGCTGGAACTGGAATCTGCCCGAAATGAATAATGCCAGAATGCTGCAGCATCAGGCCACACTCTTAGCCGCGCTGCGCAGGCAGTTTCCGGGCTTGCGTACCGACATCTGTATTCAGGATGAATTGAAGCAGGTGTTGAAACTGGACGCACTCAACGAAGGCGCCCGACAGCGGCTGCTTCAGAAACTCAGCGCCATGCCCGAAATAGAAACCATCAGCCGCATGGTTCAGCCAACAGACAGGGAAAGCACCTTCGCTGCGCGGGAAGTGGGAATCATCTTCGATGTTGATGTGGTTCCGGAAAAATATCGTGCACAACTGGAAGCAGCGGGGTTTCTGCGCATGCAACAAACCTGGGGCAGCACGCATTACTATCAGGCATCCTGGAAAGAAAAAACGATGGACACCGCATTCTACGAAGCGTTGAGCGCCCTTGCCGCTGTTCCCGGCATTCACCAAGTACAGCCGCAATTTTATTCCCGTGTGCATGCCGAGCCGGCGGATAAAATCGCGGAATAGGCGCGCGCCTTATTTTATTGATGCCAACTTATGGACGCATGGAACCTCAGGGTTTGCCGCTTCCCATAAACTGCACCTCTACCCTGCGGTTGCGGCGGCGCTGTTCCGGAGTATCATTCGGCGCAATCGGCTCCGCACTGCCGCGCCCCAGTGCTTCCATGCGTGAAGCCTGCACACCGGCCGTTTCCAGATAGTGCAGCACTGCCTCGGCCCTTTGCAATGACAACTGGCGATTCTTTTCTTCATTGCCCGTAGAATCTGTATGTCCGCTGATGCGCAGGTTCAAGTCGGGGTGCGTGTTCATCCAGGCCGCCAGGTCGTCCAGCTGTTCCAGTTTGTCGACTTCCAACGTAGCGCTGTTGCTTTGGAAGAACACCTCTTCCAGGATGTACGATGGCTCCATTCTTCCTGTATCCGGTGGCGATATTGGTGCAGGCGGAATCTGCCAGGTATTGGACGCACAGGAACCGTTTTGGGCAGGCCATACGGCCACATCGTCAATGAAGTAATACGCCTCTTTTTGTCCTTTGCTGTTCACCCGCGCCACATGGATGCTGTCCAAATGTCGAAATCCGCCGATGTTGAAATAGCCTTCCCCGCCGGTGGCCTTGTATGCGCCGCTTAACTGCATCCACTGTTCGCGGTAAAACAACACCTGCCCGGCGCGATTCACCAGATTGGGTTGTAAACCCGATGCTTCAAAACGGTAAAAATTCAGCGGTGTACTGCTGAAGCTGAATCCTACGGCATCGGCGGCAAATGCGCTTTTTCTGCTGAGGATGAAGTGCACCTTCACACAATAAATACTGTCTGCCTGCAAAGGCGCCTTGAGCGCACCGGTCAGGTATTCAATATGCGCGCCGGAACGGGAATAGATACGGATGCCCAGGCTCGCGGTCCCGCTGCGGTGGCGGGCCTTCTTCCCGCGGTAAAAATCAGGCGTTCCTGAAGCTGCCACCCAGTGATGTACCATCGTATCGTCAAAACTGGTATAGGTCATCTCAGGCCATTGCTCGCGGGTATGTTCAAAGGAAGGATTGTGGACGAGGTTGAGGTTTTCCGGCAGGTTCCAGTTGCTGTCGGCCAGAATATCCGGATTGTGGAACGGCGCATCGCTGATGCCCAAAAAGGCTTCATCGCCCTGTTCCTGCTGTCCGGGCTTGCTGAGCGTGGTACGCATACTCAGTATGCCTCCATATTGCAGATAGGTTCGGTAGGGTGTTCCGTTGCGGCTGATGCTGATCTGGAAACTGTCCTTGCCGGTTCGTATGATGTCCCAGCGCTCGCCTTCCCAAGAAAAGACCCCTTCATGCACATAGGCTGAAAATGTTTGGGTGCCGGCTTCAGCACCGCGTTTTTGGTAACGCTCCGTTTTCAAAAGCACGCCTGTACTGTCGTACCAGTTCCAGGTGCCGGCCGGGCGATTGTTTCCGTCCTTTTTTCGCTGGTAGCATACTTCCTGCGCTTTTTGTCCATTTTGATAATAGAACATCCACTTGCCCCTTTTGTAGCGTTCGGCCACAGGCTTTTTACCGGGTTCTTTCTTATATCCAATAGCGGAAGAATAGTTGCCTGCGCTTTTCAGGGTTCCGTCGGGCCAGTAGCTGCGCGGAGGTAATTTCAGCGCACATGCGCCTCCCAATAACATGATTGCAATGGCAAGCAAACGCAGCATGGCTAATGAACGATAAAGACCTGTATGAAATTGCTCAGCGGATGAACACCAGCTTGCTCATGTAGCTGTCGCTGCCGTCGCGGTTGATGCTGAAGATCAGGTAGATGCCGCTGGCGGGTTTGTCGCCGTTCAGCTTGCGGCAGTTCCAGGTGGCGGTACCGCCGTTGGCGCGGGTTTCATACACCACATTCCCGTTGATGTCGGTGATTTTTACTTCTGCGTCGCTGGGCAGGCCCTGAATTACCACATTGCCTTCGTAGCCGGGCCGAACGGGGTTCGGGAATACCTTCACGGTTCCGTGCACATCCTTCGCCGGAGTTGCGTCGCCACGCCAGGAGCTGATGCCTTCGCTGCTGCCGAAAAACACTTCCCCGGTTTCTTCCATGATGCCTATGCTTTGGATTTCATTGGACAACAAAGGGCTGTTTTCTTTGGTGAAGTGACGCAATACCTTGAGGCCGTTTTCTGCCACCAGATAAGCGCCGTTGTTGGTGCCGACCCATTTCCGTCCGCCGCCATCCACGGTGATGCAGTTGATGACCTGGGTGCCTAGCAGATAGCCGGTGGTTCCACCTTCCACGATTACAAATCGTTCGGCGTTCAGGGCTTTGTTGTTGGGAAACACCTTGTCGGGGCGCGTAAACACCGCAAGACCCTGGTCGGTGCCCACCCAGATGTATCCGTAG